>CAYZXV010000008.1:0-17215 GCA_964482525.1 uncultured Rhodospirillaceae bacterium
TGTTGCTTGGCATGATGCTTGTGGCTGCGCCAGCCTTGGCGGCTGATCTTACAAAATACGGCACGAAAGATGATGCTGTTGCCTTGGCAACAAAGGCTGCCGCTTTGTATAAAGAAGATGCGGCAAAAGCTATTGCAACTTTTAACGACCCTAAAGGCGGTTTCGTTGACAGAGATCTTTATGTCACGGTTACTGCAGACGATGGTGAGGTGAAGGCTCATGGTGCCAAGCCCGTTCTGATCGGCAAGAACACCCTTAATATTAAGGACGTCGAAGGGTTTGAATTTCTCAAAGCCTATTTGGCGGTTAAGGACACCGGTTTTGTGAAGTATAAATGGCCAGATGCAAACGACGAGGGAAAGATTAAAGAAAAGACAGGCTACATCGTTCGTGTGCCTGGGGCCGTTATTTCGGTTGGTTACTACGAAAAACCGTAAGAGATCATGGTAATTACGGGGCCGGCCATAAAGCCGGCCCTTTTTTGTGATCCTGCTTAACAAAAGGGCAACATTGCCCACATTATTAAAGTTTTGTTTACCATAAGTGCTGCTAGTATTCATGTCGAATCATACAAGCAAAACTACGCCGTGGAGCCGTCTTATAACTCAATTCGAAAAGGTGACGTATGAAGATACTCGACAATGCCCCAATAAGCATTAAAGCCCTGATCTCACCAATTTTCAGTTGTTTGATTGCTATACTTTTGGGTGTTGTATTGTATGTTGCCGCTATGAACATTTCTGATGCGGCGCTGCGTAACGAACAGGGAATGCGGTTTTCTGACTCTATGGCCGTAGCAACGGCTGCTTTAAAAGAAACCCATATGAATCTTTATAGGGCAATTAATTGGAAACAGACAAGCGTCCCCCAGAAACTAATTGACGGCGCCATGAAGGTTTCAAAGGAAAACTGGGCTGTTGTTAAAAGAAACATTGACGCTATTAATCCTGAACAGGACGGGGTTTCCGAAGAAGATTTGGCGACAATGAAAAAACTAATCAAGGCGTATGACGACAGCTACAACCCTGTTCTTGATTTAGTTGCCACAGATGTTTCCATGGCAAATATTTTCCTTAATGACTGCCAAAGCCGCTATATTCCGTTATCGGAAGTTATTAATCGAATTAG
Organism: uncultured Rhodospirillaceae bacterium; assembly: GCA_964482525.1. Lineage (GTDB taxonomy): Bacteria > Pseudomonadota > Alphaproteobacteria > UBA9219 > UBA9219 > UBA8914. Next base: position 1,129 of record CAYZXV010000008.1, read on the forward strand.
CGATGCGGCACGCGTTGAAATTGAAAATCGTACAAAGGGACTAGGTGATATTATTAAAGACAGCTCTTTGATCGGCTTGGTTTGTATCATCGCAACGATTGTCTTGGGTTTGCTGATGGGCGGGATCATGGGGCGGATGATCTCGAAACCTATCGTCTCGATTACAGGCGTTATGAACGCGCTGTCTCAAGGCAATAAAACGGTTGATATTCCTCATAGTCAACGCAGGGACGAAGTTGGGGCTATGGCTCGGGCTGTTCAGGTGTTTAAAGAAAACATGCTTCGCAACGACCAACTAGAAGCAGAGCAGGCAAAAGAGCGTCGAGTTCGTGAAAAACGCAGCGAAGCTGTTGAGCATCTAATCGGCGAATTTCAACAGGCAAGCTCCACAATTATTCGCTCAGTTGCGGCAGCAGCGGAAGAGTTGTTGTCTGATTCAAAAAAACTATCAAAAACTGCAGAAGACACCGCAACCCGTGCTGACGTAGTCTCTAAGGCGTCTTTCGAGGCTAGCTCTAACGTTCAGACTGTTTCCTCTGCGGCAGAGGAGCTGCACTCATCGATTTCAGAAATTGAAAAACAAGTTATGGAATCAGCAAGAATCGCAAATGTAGCCGCGACAGAAACGGCTCAAACGAACAAGGCCGTTGAAAGCCTCGCGTTGGCGGCCCAGAAAATTGGGAGCGTTGTCGAACTGATTAACGACATTGCTTCACAAACAAATCTTCTTGCCCTCAATGCAACAATTGAAGCCGCACGCGCAGGTGAGGCGGGAAAGGGCTTTGCCGTTGTAGCGCAAGAGGTTAAGCATTTGGCTGAACAAACCGCGAAAGCTACACAAGAAATTGCAGAGCAAGTTTCCGAGATGCAGACAGCAACTGGTTCTACGGTTGATGCTATTAAGCGGATCGATACAATTATTACGCAAATCAACGAAATTGCTACGACTGTGGCTTCAGCGATCGAGGAGCAATCGGCTGCCACGAATGAAATAGCTCGTAGCATTGAGTTAGCACACACCGGCACAAACACGGTGTCCTCAAATATTACTGGCGTGACCGAGGCCTCAAAGGAAACAACAGATCTTGCTCGACAGGTGGACTCCGCAGGTAACCAGTTATCAAGCGAATCCGATAAATTGCGTCGTAGTATCGAAGACTTTATTGATAAAGTTCGGACGGCCTAATTATCGCTCTTTTGATGGATGTGTTGGGGTCGTTGTTTCCCCCATTTTGCTTCGACCCATAGTTTCAGTTTGTAGGTCGTGGCGTAGAGTGTTCCATAAAAAGTTCGCGCAATTATATACTCACTTGAATCTCTCGCAGTTTTTGTGAGGGAGGACTTATAGCTGTCGTGCCCATCCATAAAGTTTGTTTCTGTGTAACCATGGGCGGCTGCCCATAAGAGGGTTTGAAAGAGTAAAGTTTTTCCTGGGCTAATTTTCCCAAAAAGGGGGTCATAAGTAATCACATAGGCGTAAAGATGATCCTTTTCTTCTATAGCCCAGAGGGCAGCCGCAAGGTGCTTATCCTTTTCTAACCAGAACCAGCGGCAAGGCATCGCTGCGTTCAATTCTTTTAAAAAAGTTGGCATGCACCCTTCATCAAGCGGCCCTTTCTGATGATGCGTTTCTGCCCAGCGCTTTTTTTGTGCTAGAAGGAATGAGAGGACATGGTCGGGAACGTCTTTGCTAGACGCGGTACAAAAAAAGCCCCCGCGTTCTTGGCTAAACTCCTGGAGATTTTGGTTCATCTTTTTCCGCGTTGAGCGAGATAGGAGGCTTAGGCTCTGTTCTTGTGTTTCTTTGGTGTGTTTGCAGTAGTACGCTGGACTTGTTCTAATGGGGCGAGTTTGAGATAGAAAATAAGCTTCTTCAGGGGTTTTGCTGTGAATATTCTTAATGCTGGCAACATCATAATCTATGGTTCTTAGTGCTGTTTCCCACATGGGCGCAACATCATCAGGTGTGGCAATGAGGAACGGGTAGTAATAAAAAACATCATTTGCCAGAAGCCTTAAAACTCGAATTCCCTTGTTTTTTTCCAAGCAAAAAGGGAGAACGCCTACCAAAACGCCATCCCTAAACCCTGCGCAGAGATTTATTGTAAGGCCAATGGGCTTCCCCCAATTCAACCACCATGTCCAGGCTGCCTCAAAGCTGGTAAAAGGTGACTTGCCAATTTGGCTTTGTAGAAGTCGCCACTGCGGTGCGAGCCGAAGTATGTCGTTTTCACCGGTAATGATTTGACAATCGAGGGGCATGGCAGTTTTTGTCACAATTGTAATTGAGAAAGAAGTGTTGCTTTCAATGATTCTGGATTCCCGTCAATTTCCACCAGTTTAAGACGGCTGGTTGTACCTTTCTGAATGCGAGCGGCCGCGCGACGCACGTCAAAAAAACGCGTTAAACGATCGATTAGTTCTTCATTTGCTTGACCGCCCGCGGGTGGGGTTGTGACCGAAAACTCAAGAGCATATCGTCCATGCCCTACGTCAACAATTCTGGGTTGGGGTGGATGTTTTGTCAAAGGCTTTACGCGAATCAAAAGGCGAAGACTGGTTGTGGATATGGACAGAGTAGGAAGCATCACCTTATTGGCCTTGTGGGGCTTGAGCACGTCGCATTTGTTCAGAAAGAGTGAGAAGGCAATTTTCAAGGAGCGCAACCGCGCGAGTTTGGCCTACTCTTGCCTCGGAAAGCTTCTTGCGCCGAAGAAACTCAAGCGCTTCACTCATCGCAATTTCTGCTGTTTTTGCTTCTTCTTCAATGAGCCCGCCACGATGGATCATGTCATGTAAAGCGGATATGAGGGATTGTTGTTGGGAAATTTGGTGGTGAAGACTGCGGTCTGATGGAACAAGCGGGGCTGCTTTATCGGAGGTTTTGCCTATCTCATCAATTGTACCCATCATACCTTTTTGTCCACGGACAATAGCGCGAAGCACAGCTGCGCGATGTGCCATGCGTGCCTGAATGGGAGACAATTCTGGAGGCGTGGTTTGAAGGTTTTCGATCCAGATTTGCGTTTCCTCTAGAAGACGTTGGGATTCATCCTTGCGTCCTTCTTTGATGGCATAAGCCAGAGCAATCAAACGGGCTCGGATATCTTGTGGAGTGATGGTTTCGTCGATGGTAATAAGAGGCCACTCAACTTCTTGAAGAACAGGGGGGCGGCGCTTTTTCTCGTTGTCTAAAGCTTCAAAAAAGGCGACCATGGCACGTCCCATGCGATCAAGGTGGGATAGAAGCATATCTGTTCCCGCCCCTCTTATTAAGGAAAGAAAAAGATCGCTTTGTGCCTGCACCCATTTGTTTCGCGCATGACCAACGGTTCCCTCTTCTAGGCGTAGGGCTGTGTGCCATAGGACAGAGACGGCTGTTGGTACGGTGGATGGATCATCATTAATGACGAGCCTGACGGCACTTGCACGTAACGCTAAGAGAACGGCAGAGTCGCCCTGGAACACACTCTGCTGTCTTGCGATCCCAGCCATAACGTTCGCCGCCTCATCGCGTGCGGTTGAGGAATTGGGGTCCTGAAGTAATTTTTCTCGCTCTTCGATGAGGGCTCGGGCGAAAGGATTTTTAAACTGACGCATCGGGATTGTTACTGTTTTGGGGGCGCTCCATCCTTTTTGTCCTGCCCCATCAGTGACAATCAGCTGAACCAACGCGGTTGATCCTGCCCATGGCAGCGAAGATAGGTCGATGTAGTTTGCTGTTTCTACAACGCGTGCTCTTGGTGTTGAAAGCTGAATCTCAATTGGCTGGCTATCGCTGTTGGTTTCTGATGCGGTTGGTGTAACAAGAAGTGTAACGGATTCGACGCCATAATCGTCTGAAGCCGTATAGGCAACGCGAAATGTTTGACGTGAGGTTGCCGTTGGTTCTTCAGAAAAACCAACCTGTGGTGCTTTGTCCGGTTTTACGCGGAAGCGCCAATGACCGATCTTTTGCCAGCGAATGCGTGCAATAATCTCTTGAATTGATTGATGAGGTAATGTGGAAACAAGGAGGGTTGTTGTTGGTTCTTGCGCGCCAAGAAACTCAAGAATATGGGCATGCTCGTTATAAATCACTTCAAGTAATTTTTTATCACCGCCCCAGCTTATATGAACCTGGCTTCCTTCCAAGATTTCAAATGTCTTAGAGAAAAGGTTATTCGAGAGAGGAACGGTGGGTTGGTGGGTATAGGAAGGAGGTGTTACCCATGCTTTGACGGGGGCATCGTGCCAAGAGATCCAACTTGATCCAAAAAGAACAAGAAATACAGTTGGGATAAGAAAATGGAAATGAGCATAACGAGGCCAAAATCCCGAAGATCCCTTTATCGCCTTGATTATCCACAAGACGAGGATGAAGAGGGCCAATATATGTAAAATGGGCAGGTATAAGGAAAAAATGTTCAAGCGCCAGAGAACGGCGTAAGCGAGTGAGGTAACCAAAGGCCATGTTACACAGCGAAGAAGAATGGGGCCCTTTTGACTTATGGTTGTCAAAAAAGTGGGAGATTGTCCTTTTCGAACAGAAAGAAAATATGAGATTCTTTTTCTGTGGTTACGCGACACGGCTTTCTTCCATCCAAATGGGACATGTCTCCCACGTCATTTGTTCCTTGACGGTTAAACGCCGACGGATGATGGCGTATTCTGCTCCTTGGACCATGACTTCCGAGGCGAGTATACGTCCATTATGTGGTAGACCGCCATTACGAAAGACAGAACCCATCCGTAATACGATCAAAAGGTCATCTGGCGCGAGATCTGCCGGCAAATCATAAAGGCCCCATGCATCGGCTAGGGGACCTAAAGGCCCATAAACCAACCCCTTGCGACACAAGCATTCGGATGATTGTCTTCCCTGAACGATTTCAAACCCTCGTCCGCCGGGAGAAGGGGCGTCGACCATGACAGAAAAACGCTCGCCATCTCGATCAACATGAAGGATTCTTGTTGTTAAAACCCCGGCGTCGGCAACGAACGCATCACCATAAGCCATCGAAACAGAACACCCAAGAGGGGCAATCCATTTCTTAAGACTAAGCAATTGATTGGCAAACGACGGGGCGCGTGTGTCTTGCCAAGACTCGGGTTGCCCCGTTAGATGAAGGAATCCCATCGCAAAGCCAGCATTGCGGCATCTGTGGACGAGGCGAGTGAGGCAACGCCACTCTCCTTCATGACGGCATGCGCTCGATAGTCCCTTTAGTTGAAGAAAGGGGTTATTTGCAAGAAGGCAAAGGACATCGCTCTCGCAGTGATCATTCGTAGGGAGGGCATCCATCTTGACGTGCCAATAAATCGGAGCTGTCCGCCCAAGCTGTTGGGCAATGGTCGAAATCTTTTGAATCTCTTCGGCGGTACAGGCTGTAAGTCCCTTCACGCCAGCAATCAGTGCGGCCGTTAAATCATCGCTGGTTTTTCCTGCGCCCGACATAATTATGGTGTCCGGAAGCATGTCTCCTTCTATTGCCCGCGCTAACTCTCCGGCATTCATAACCTCAGCGCCGATCCCCCTAGCGGCGAGGGTATGCAAGAGGGCTTTGTGACTATTGGTTCTTGTGTTGTAGTGAAGCGTGGTGGTTGTATCGCTAAGGGCCGTTGTTAGGAGATGTGCGTTTCGTTCAATCTGCTTTCTGCTAAAGCAGTAAAAAGGCGTTTCGACATTCTCAGCAATTTCAGAAATAGGCAACGCCTCGGCGGTCAACACACCGTTGTGATAAGAGAACGAAGAGTTGATCATGGCGAGGGGTCCGTGCTGAGATCGGGATAGGTTCGTGGAAAGAGAGTATCTGTTGTATCTGCTGGGGGATCAACGTAAGGGGGCCGTTTGCCACAAGCACTCGTTACGACGACAAGAAGGGTAAACATGACAGCAACCGCAAGGCCGCTACCCCTGTAGCAACGCTTGTTTAATTGATCGTGGTCTTTACGGTAGGCATTCATGGAAGGCAGCTCCCTTCAAGACATCTTAACTTAACCTTATCCATATTGCACTACAAAGCTTTGGTTTGCCTTTATAACGAACAAGAAAACATAGGATGACTATGCCGCGTCTCGCAACACTCCTTTGTCAGTCCTGTCTCATTTCGGTTTTGATGGGCGTCTTTTTCGCCACAGCTTCTTTGGCGCAAGATCTGGGTGGTTTTGTAAAGTTTCAAAACCCGGTTCCGCTCCCGTCAATTCTGCTTAACTCGCTAGAGGGTCAGGAGACAAACCTTTCAGAACTGCTTGATAGGAGAGAGTCAAAAGGATATGTCCTTTTGCATCTGTGGTCGCCGTCATGTCCTCGGTGTATTGCTGAGCTTAAGCAACTCGAAAAAGCGCGCGATTCTCTTTTAAAACAGAATATGATAGTGTATTCCGTTGCGGAGGATCCGAATGGTCTTACAACGGTTCCTGCTTTTCTCCGTCGCCACGATCTTCAAGCTGTTGGAATTTATGTTGATACTGGTCTGACGGGGATGAGAACGCTTAGGCCGGCAGGCGTTCCTGTTACTTATATAATTTCGCCATCAAAACAAATTGAAGCGTACCATCAGGGCCCTTTTAAATGGGTAAATTCTAATTGATTAGAAACGTATAGCGATCAAAAAAAAGCTCATATTCTCGCAAGTTGTTTTTAATAAATGATTCTGACAGCTTTTCCCATTCTGAATCTTCTTCTTTCCTTGAGGATGGAATTTGCGAAGTATAGGCGGAAAGGGCATATCTCTTTAATTGTAAATGAGGTGTTGCCTTGTGAAGGCGCAAGCTCTTACGACCCTTTTGAGACAATAAAAACGACAAAGCGCCTCGAGGCCAAAACCACATAGGGTATTCCCATATTTTCGCTTTTGATTTAGTGTTTTTCATTGCTATGACAAGGGCTTGCGCTACGGCTTGATGATCTGGGTGGAAATCAAATTCGTAGGGCGCGGCAATAAGGGTGGGGGCAAATAATTCTATATGACTTGCCAAATTTTGAGCGATAGTTGTAATTGAAGAAAGGGCCTTACCATCCTGATATGCTAAGAAAAAAACTTCATCAGCCTGGATATTTAGACGACGCGTCGCCTCTAGGGCTTCTGTTTTCCTTGTTTCTGTCAAGGTTTCTAAGGGAACGGTTTCAGGTCGAGACGAGGCCCCTCCGTCCGTGACGATAAGAATACGGACAGGTACCCCTTTTTCTTTGTGGGCAAGAATGAGGCCGCCGCAGCCGAGGGTTTCATCATCGGGATGGGGGGCGATGACAAGGAGCGGCCCGGAAGCAACGGAAGCGGGTGTTTCGCGGCCGATGCTAACCAGGAGATGATAAAAAGCCGCTGTAATTGCGTTTTTTAGTGCGTTTTTGAAAGAATTTGTCACGGACTATTCCATAGCGTGCTTGATGGCTCTTTGGCAAGAAGCTGTTGCCACAGCCTATATTTTCCGGCATTTTCCGGGCAATGTTCCCAGACTTGTAAAAGGATGATTCTATGTCGCACGCTGCTGCTGATGCTCTTCATAAACCTATGGCTGATTCCATTCGTGCCCTCGCCATGGATGCGGTACAGAAGGCCAATTCTGGCCATCCTGGCATGCCAATGGGGATGGCCGATGTTGCTACGGTTTTATGGCGGCATTATCTCAAGTTCGATCCGCTGTCCCCGCGCTGGCATGATCGCGATCGGTTTATTCTCTCTGCTGGTCATGGGTCGATGCTGCTTTACGCACTTAGCTACCTTACTGGCTTTGAAAAAATGACGATGGAGCAGATCAAGAGTTTTCGCCAATTAGACAGTCATACGCCGGGTCATCCAGAACGTGATTTAGATATCGGAGCCGAGACAACGACAGGGCCCTTGGGGCAGGGCATATCGAATGCTGTTGGTTTCGCTTTGGCCGAACGTATCCTTAATGCTCGGTTCGGTGACGACCTAGTGGATCATCGGACTTATGTCATAGCTTCGGATGGCGATCTTATGGAAGGCATTAGTCACGAGGCAGCCTCGTTGGCTGGGCACCTAAAACTTGGCCGCCTTGTCGTCTATTATGACGATAATAAAATCTCAATAGACGGGACGACAGACCTTTCGTTTACAGAGGATGTTCAGGCGCGTTTTCGTGCCTATGGCTGGCATGTTGAAGCGATCGATGGGCATGATCCTGCGGCCATTGCGCTTGCTACAGAAAACGCGATGGCGCAAACAGACAAACCATCGCTTATTGCCTGTCGCACCATCATCGGTTATGGGGCGCCGAACAAGCAAGGAACGTCGGGATGTCATGGCTCCCCCTTGGGGGTCGATGAAGTTGCGGCCGCGCGAGGAGTTTTGGGCTGGACAGCAGAGGCTTTCGATGTCCCTGACAGTGTGCTGAATGCGTGGCGTGGTGTTGGAAAGCGCGGCGGCACCGAGCGCCAAGGATGGGTCGGGCGGCTTGAAAAATCCGGGGATCGAACGGAATTTTTACGTGTGATGGAAGGCCGTCTCGGTCAGGGGGTAGCGACTTCCTTGCAGGTGCTTAAACAAAAAGTAGTTTCCGAGAAAGCCAAAAAGGCGACACGTCAAACGTCAGGGGAAGCGTTGGCCGTTCTATTGCCCGAAGCTCCTGAGCTGATTGGTGGTTCGGCCGATTTAAGCCCGTCAAACAACACGCAAGTTAAAGGATTTGGAGCTATAACGGCCCCATTTTATGAGGGGCGTTATGTCCACTATGGCGTACGTGAACACGGGATGGCTGCAGCAATGAACGGCATGGCCCTGCACGGTGGTATCATTCCCTACGGCGGAACTTTTATGCAGTTTGCGGATTATTGCCGCCCAGCTATTCGGCTCGCGGCTCTTATGAAGCAGCGTGTAATTTTTGTTATGACGCACGACAGTATCGGTCTTGGCGAAGATGGTCCGACGCATCAGCCTGTTGAGCACCTAGCCAGTCTTCGGGCAATCCCGAACCTTCTGACCATGAGGCCCTGTGATGGTGTCGAAACGGCAGAGTGTTGGCAGCTTGCTTTGGAAAGTGAAGCAAGCCCAAGTCTTCTTGCCCTTTCTCGCCAAAATCTGCCTACATTGCGTGTTGATGCAAGCGGTACCAACAGATGTGCGCGCGGCGCCTATGTTTTGTCCGAAGCTGAAGGGCCTCGTGTTGTTACAATTATGGCGACTGGATCTGAAGTCATGTTGGCTATGGAGGCGCAGGCACGATTGAAGAAAGAGGGGTTCGCTGCGGCCGTTGTGTCTATCCCCTGTTTCCGCTTGTTTGATGCACAAGACCCTGAGTACAGGGCGAGTGTTTTGGGTAATGCCCCGCGCGTTGCGATCGAGGCCGGAATTCGGATGGGATGGGACGCTTATTTGGGTGAGAAAGACGTGTTTATTGGGATATCCGGGTTTGGAGCTTCGGCACCCGCTGATGTGCTCTATAACCATTTTGGCATCACAGCTGAAGCCGTTGTTGAAGCGGTGAAAAAGCTGTGTGCCTGACGAAGGAGCCTTTATGGCCGCTGCTTAATTGCGAGGCGCGCCCCGCATCGCGAAATTTACCCTAATCTATGGGAAACCGGGGGTGGTCAGGTGCGTCGAGGGGAGAGCTTCTCCGAAGCGGCAACGCGACAAATTCGTGAGGAGTTCGGTCTTGAAGTTGATGTTCTCTTCCCTATCGGAGAATACAGCATCCCAATGCAGGACGGTGTTATTCCGGGCATTAAGTTTGTTGCTACGGTTTCAGGCGCGCTGAACGTGACTTTGGATCCCAAGGAGCATGCCGAATATGCCTGGGTCGAGCCCGAAGAGGAAGACCTGACTCATTACGACTTTATCCCTTGTATAGATGAGGATATTTTGGACGCTTTCATGGCCCTTGCGGAAACCAATTCTGACGAATAAGAACAAGCCATCAAAACGCTTTTGGGAGATCCTACATGACCTTACGTCTTGCCATAAATGGATTTGGCCGCATAGGCCGCCTTGCTCTACGTTGTGCGCTTGAAACGCATCGTAATGATGTCGAATTTGTTGCGTTTAATACACCATCTGATGCGGCCACGAATGCGCATTTGTTCAAATACGACTCGATCCATGGGCGATTTGATGGTGACGTTGCGGTTGACGGCGATGACATTATTGTCAACGGAAAGCGGATAAGAGGATCACGTGAGCGCGACCCTTCGAAATGCGCATGGAAAGATCTGGGGATTGATGTTGTTTTTGAGTGCTCTGGGCATTTTAAGAAACGCGACCAAGCTATGGCCCATGTCCAGGCAGGTGCAAAAAAAGTTCTGATTTCTGCTCCGGCCACAGATGAAGACTTGACGGTTGTTTATGGGGTCAATCATCGTGATCTGAAGCCCGAACATGTGATTGTATCAAGTGCTTCATGCACCACAAATTGCCTTGCGCCTGTGGCTTATGTGCTTGATAAAGAAATAGGTATTTCTCATGGGTTTATGACAACAATCCACTCCTATACAGGCGATCAAAATATTGTTGACGCCTCCCACAAAGATTTATGCCGTGCGCGGGCGGCTGCTATGAGTATGGTCCCGACTTCCACAGGGGCGGCCAAGGCGGTGGGTAAAGTGTTGCCAAATCTTAAGGGAAAACTTGACGGGACTTCGATCCGTGTGCCGACGCCTAATGTTTCGGTTGTGGATTTCAAGTTTGTAGCCAAACGCCAGACAACGGTTGAAGAAATCCAAACAGTTATGAAGAAAGCAGCAGATGGAGAGCTTAAAGGTGTTTTGGGCGTGTACGACGAACCCCTGGTTTCCATTGATTTTAATCACGATATTCGCTCCTCTATCTTTGCTTTAAACGAAGTTAAGGTCATGGAGGGCTCCTTTGTCCGTGTTATGAGTTGGTACGACAATGAGTGGGGTTTTGCCGCCCGCATGCTCGATACCGCTGTGGTTATGATGAAGGGTGTTTAGGCGGTTCTATTTCTAACCATTTGACCTTGTGGTTTGATTGTGTAGATTGTGGGGCGGACCAGTTCCTTTAGGAATGATCCGCCCCGATCGATTCTAAGACGCTAGATGAGGCTAACCCATGGAAGGTAATTGCATAACCGCCCCCCTAACCGGGGCGCTGATGGCAGGAAAACGCGGTCTAATTATGGGCGTTGCGAATGACCGTTCTATCGCGTGGGGCATTGCACAAGTATGTGCAGCCCATGGGGCAGAGATTGCCTTCACATATCAAGGAGAGGCGCTGCAAAAGCGTGTTCAACCGTTGGCCCAATCCGTGGGATCAACAATAGTGGAGCCATGCGATGTAACGGATGAAGCAAGTCTCGATCATCTCTTTTCGGTTTTAAAAGAAAAATGGGGCCGGTTGGATTTTGTTGTTCATGGAATTGCGTTCTCCGACAAAAAAGAATTGGATGGGCTTTATGTGAACACCACGCGCGAGAACTTCGCGCGTACCATGGATATCTCTTGTTATTCATTTACAGCTGTTGCGCAAAGGGCGTTGCCCCTTATGACTAAGGGAGGCAGCATGCTGACCCTGAGCTATATTGGGGCCGAACGCGTTATGCCGCATTACAATGTAATGGGCGTTGCTAAAGCTGCTTTGGAGGCGAGCGTTAGGTATTTAGCTGTTGACCTGGGCTCTATGAATATTCGGGTGAATGCGATATCTGCAGGTCCCATTAAAACGCTGGCCGCAAGCGGCATTGGTGATTTCCGTCACATTCTTCGGTGGAACGAGCTTAACGCACCGCTTCGCCGGAACGTCACCACCATTGAGGTTGGTCATACAGCTTTGTACATGCTCAGCGACTTGGGGGCTGGCATGACGGGCGAGGTCCTCCATGTTGATGCCGGTTATCACAATGTTGGTATGTTGGCTGTTGATCAGGCTGGACCGCTTACAGAGTTGCTTAAGGGATTCTCAATGGATGGGGCTTCTTCATGACGTTTGTTTCTGTGGGTGGTTTTGGTCGTTCGTATTGGGTCGAATGTGAGCAGGCGCATAATAAAGGTGTTTTCGGGTTAAAGATTTATGGATGCCCTTCTGGGGTAGCCTCAACAACACAGGTTCAAGATTTAGTGCGCCGATATCAACCAGAGGCCAATGTTGTTATGGGCGGCAATGGGCATGATAATAAAAGTGCAAGCGAGCCTTTTGAATTTATGGTGACTTTGCCGGAAGTAACGGACAATAAAATCATTCGTGACAATATTGCCCGGCTTGTTGCCGGGGCTCTCATCCGTCCTTGCTTGGGTGAAAAAATCCAAGTTCGTGGCGCGTTAATCCAAGTTGGTGAGCATATCGTTGATCGTAGCGAGTGGAGTTGGGGCGAGACACGAAGGAACCCTCTTTTTAGCCCGAACGCAAAGGCGGCTCATTTCTGGGGACACTTTTTGGGGGAATTGGAGAAAGCGGGGCGTTCGGTCGGTGCCGTCATAGAGATCCAGGCCAGCGGCCTTCCCGCAGGTTGGACAGGTGAACGTGGCGAAGGGTTGGATAGCCGAATTGCTGGTGTATTGATGGGGCTTTCAGGTGTTAAAGGTGTGGAGATAGGGAGTGGTTTTGCTGTTGCGGCGCTGACTTACCACAAGGATGGCGACTCGACAATCAATCACGATGGTGGGATCGCTCGGGGCGCAACGACAGGGCGTGACCTTGTTGTGCGGTTGGCGATTAAACCTGCGGCTCTTCACGAAGGAGAGGGGCGGATGGAACCCTGTCTTGGTGCGAGCCTCGTTCCGGTTGCTGAGTCTTTGGTCGCGGCCCTTCTTTTTGAAGCTAAGATGAATTGTGAGCAATCATCTGCTCGGGCGGTTGCGTAAAGCAACTCTTGTTCTTTGTTTGCAATATATTGGCTGTAATAACGGAAAAGGGAGTTCTGGCCATTTTCTTGTTAATTTTTATACTTTCTTACAGCTTGCCGAAAGAGGGCTTCTCAAGTAGAGTGATCATTGATTGTTAACTAACGAGACCCTTGGAAAAGGTGCCCCGTGGCACGGGACAATGACTTAAAACCGTCATATGACGAATGGATGTATTGGACTCAAGTGGTTGTCGACCGCCTGACGACCATAACGCATATGTACGCGCATCCACCACATGATGATGTATTTATGCCCGAAAAAGACCGGCAACATAAACTTTCCGAAGCACTAACGGTCTACCGTCATTTGCACGAGCAAACAGACTTATACGATATGGATCGTCCTTTAGATGGAGGCGACGCCGTAGCGCGTGAGGAGGGACTGATTGAACGAATAATCCCTCTCTTTCGGACGGTTACGGAATTATTGCCATTGTGGTCTGAGGATATGCAGCTTTTATTGAAGTCATCGTGGGCAAAAGACTGCGTTGGCAAGCTTGCGTATAACCTTTTTTGCGGTCCAGACGGACGAGAAAATGAGGGAATAGGAAGTGGACTCCCGGAAAACGGGCGATTGCCGGGCGTATTATCTCTCCTGCTTGATCGAGAAATGGCGGGGGGTGAGAGAGCCCCTCGTATAGAAAAACCGACTCAGGCAGCGGCCAGAATGCGCCGAGAGGATTTGGCCAGATTATGGGTCAAGCGGAATAGTGCTTTTCTTCGTTCCGCCGGCAGAGTAGACTGATTGCATCAACATATTGGATATAAAGGTGGAATATGGCCCAAAGTTATTCACAGCGAGCGCCCTTTAATGACTGGTGGTATTGGTCCGAATGCTTGGTTAAACGCTATCGCACCATTGCTGAAATATACAAAGAAAATGCAGAAATAGAGCGTGGCCGAGAAGCCTCAGAATGGGCAAAAAAGCTAAAAGATAATTGCATGATCCCCGTTATGGCGGCGCGCAAGGGAATGCAAACGGATGAGGCGAAGGCGGAGGTTCACAAGCTGGAAGAAGAAGCCATCTTAGCTGCCGCTGGTATGTTCCGAGAAATTTTGACCAACCTTCCTTTCATTTCAAACGCAATCCAAGACTTCCTTTATATTTCATGGGAGGATTGTAAATGGGAAGATGATAATGGTGCTGATGAATATGATGAAGAAACCGGCCTTATAAAAAAGAAGAAAAAGAAATCAAGCGGCGATCAGCGCCTTTCTGAATTATTTTGGGGACCGAAAGAGCGTCAGGACGAAGGTATCCGTAGCGGGAGGGTTGCTGATGGTGGGTTGCCTGGTATTTTGTCAAATTTATTACAAGCTGAAAAGACATCGTCCAATCGTTCACCTACGGATTACGGACAAGTTTTGCAGTCTGCGGCTGTTCAGCAATATATAGCGACAACTCAGGCCACAAACCAGAAGTGGGAGAAGGCGGGCGTGACAATGAACTTCAAGCCAGGCGGATCGTTGTAGGCTATTATCGACGGGCCTGAAGTGCCGCCGTTAGTGTTCCTTCATCCAGATAGTCAAGTTCACCCCCAATGGGTAGGCCGTGGGCTAGATGGGAGACTTTTATGCCAAAGCCCTTTAAGCGTTCAGCCACGTAATGTGCGGTGGTTTGTCCTTCAACTGTGGCGCTTAGTGCGAGTATAACCTCCCGGATGGTGTTGCTTTGAATGCGGGCCATAAGCGCGTCGATCCGGAGATCGGCTGGACGAACCCCCTCAAGAGCAGAGAGCGTTCCTCCTAACACATGATAGAGCCCTTTGTAGGCCTTTGATCGCTCCATAGCCCATAAATCCGAAACATCTTCAACAACGCATATGGTGCTTTCATCCCGAAGCAAATCACGACACAGAGCGCATGGTGTAGTGACGTCCCAGTTGCCGCAAATAGGGCAGGGTTCAATGGTTTCGCTTACTTCGCGCAGGGACTCGATAAGCGGGAGCATTAGCGCTTCGCGCCTTTTAAGAAGAAAAAGCACGGCGCGGCGCGCCGATCGGGGACCGAGACCGGGGATTTTGGCTAAACGTTGAGTGAGATGGTCAAGGGCAGACATGTTTTCAAAAGCATTAGCATTCAGAATGGTAAAGAAAGACCGGGGGGGAGGTTTATGCCTCCCATAGCTTTCTGGGTTTCTTCTTCAATAAAGTGATCGATTTTCGCTTTGGCGTCGCGGCATGCCGCAACGACGAGATCTTCTAGCATTTCTGGGTCAGAGGGATCGATAACAGTAGGGTCAATTTTAATTTTTCTAAGTTCGCCTTTTCCTCCCATCGTGGCGACGACTTTATCCCCGCCTGCTTGCCCATTGACTTCCATTTCGCCAATACGTGTTTGAAGTTCGCCCATTTTGGATTGCATGTCTTGGACTTGCTTCATCATTTTTCCCATATTAAGCATGGATTTTCCTTTCGTGTGTTACATCGTCGGAGGGGAGCCTTATAGCTCTTCCTCTTCGCTTTCGCTATAGAGAGGCTCCGGTTCGTCGCGAATGACCATTAAGGGGATTTCCTTGGCCTTCAGTTCGGTCATGACTGCCCCTCCAAAAGTTTGAAGGACGGCTTGCATAAGGGGGTGCGCTGCGGCTTGCTCTTTGCGATGCCGCTCTTTTTCTTTCGCTGTTTCCGCTAATGTTGGGGCACCCTCTTCATCGCTTAAGGCAATCATCCAGCGTGTGCCCGTCCATTTTTGAAGACAAACACCAACACGACTAATCAAGTTCGGATTTGCGGTTTTTTCAAGCCGAAGTTCAAGTCGGTTGGGCGCAAACCGCACAAGATGGGCGTAATTAAATAATTCACCATAAAGCCCGCCCTCGCGGTTTTCGGCAAACAAAGCAACTAGGGCAGAAAAACTTTGGGGTTGCTTCTGTTCATCAGGTTTGGGCGCTGCCATTATGGTTGGGATCGCCTGTGCGACCGGGACGGCTGAAGAGCTTGATTTGCGTATAAAGCTCGTTGGCGTTTTCCCGCCGGGGTTGATTAACGCGCTTGTCGACGGGATGGCTTGTGTCGTCGTAGCCTCTCTAAGCTGTTTGATCAAGTCTGCGGGTGTTGGGAGTTCTGCAGCGTAGGCAAGGCGAATTAAAACCATTTCAGCCGCAATGATGGGCTGAGGGGCAGATTGAACTTCGCTTAGGCCCTTCAAGAGGATTTGCCACGCGCGCGTTAGGGCGGGAATTTTTATGTCTGAAAGGGTGGAGAGAAAAGTGTGATCTGCTTCAGTTTGTGATTCAAATGATTGGGCATCAGATAAGATTTGAGCGCGGGTCAGTTTATGAATTAAA
>CAYZXV010000009.1:0-4983 GCA_964482525.1 uncultured Rhodospirillaceae bacterium
AGGAGACAAACCCCTCCCCGAAATTTCCTCGCGCTTTGCGTTCGGCAATTTCGACCCTCCCGCAAGGGGAGGGTGATAGATGTGGTCGGAACCTCCGCTCTGTTTTTCAAACCGCGTGATAAGCGATCTAAAGTTTTGTTCGGCCAAAAGGCCATAAGGTTCGCGCGATGATCTGTTTCGTGCGTCAGAGATTCAAGGGAAGCGGGCAACGGCGCGTGGTCGTCCAATTTCACAAGCTGCTTTGATATCCGCGCGAGCTCTGCATTTTCGATCAACGCTTCGCGGCGTTTGTTTTGTTTGATCTCGTGTGCGCGGGACAAAAGCGTTTCAAGGTCGCCATATTCGCCGATAAGCTGCGCGGCGGTTTTGACGCCAATGCCCGGCACGCCCGGCACATTGTCGGTGCTGTCACCCGCAAGGGCCTGCACATCCACAACCTTATTTGGCGCGACACCGAACTTCGCCTGCACTTCGGCTTCGCCAATCGCCACGCCCTTCATCGGATCATACAGCTCAACGCCGGGCCGGATGAGTTGCATAAGATCCTTATCCGCTGACACAATGCGGACGGGTTGGCCGCGCTCAATGGCCGCGCGGGCATAGGCGGCGATTAAATCGTCGGCCTCGAACCCCTCTACTTCGATAGAGGGCACCCCAAAGGCGCGGGTGGCTTCGCGGATCAAGGGAAACTGCGGCACCAATTCTTCCGGTGGTGGCGGACGGTGAGCCTTATAATCGGGATAAATGTCGTTGCGGAACGTTTTGCGTCCGGCATCGAAAATAACCGCGATATGGGTGGCGCCAAGATCCATCAGCAGTTTTTGCATCATGCTGCAAAAACCATAAACCGCGTTAACGGGCGTGCCGTCCGGGCGCGTCATGGGGGGCAGGGCATGAAACGCACGGAAAATATAGCCCGATCCGTCGATCAGATAGAGGGTTTCGTGGTCTTGTTTTGCCATGATGCAATCTCTTTCGTTTTCCGCCCATTTGCGTGTAGGATAGGGCTCATTACGCCTTAAGGGGCAGATATATCATCTCTACAGGCTTGTGTGTCCATGTTCAATAGAACCGCCGATTTAACGGAAACTGTTCCGGCTCTTCCCGATTTGGCCATCGCGGTTAAGGGTTTGACCAAAATCTATCCGGCCTCTGGTCGACGTGAAAAAGTCGTTGCCCTCGATCACGTTGCCCTTGACGTGCCACGTGGTGCGGTGTTTGGGCTGCTTGGTCCCAATGGCGCAGGCAAATCAACCCTGATCAACATTTTGGCCGGTCTTGCGACGAAAACAAGTGGGCGCGCCACCCTTTGGGGGCTAGACCTTGACCGCGAGCCTCGCCGTGCGGCCAGCGTGATTGGCGTTGTGCCGCAAGAACTCACCTTTGACTCCTTTTTCTCCCCACGCGAAGTTCTTGAACAGCAGGCCGGCCTTTATGGCCTGCCCCCCAGAGCACGCCGAACGGAACATTTGCTCGATATGCTTGAGCTCACCGAGGTTGAAAATGCCTCTGTCCGCGCGTTGTCCGGCGGTATGAAGCGTCGCCTTATGGTTGCCAAGGCGATGGTGCATAGCCCACCGATCCTGATCCTTGACGAACCGACGGCTGGCGTGGATGTCGAGCTTCGCCACGCGTTATGGCAGCATATTCGCGATCTTAAAGCTGGGGGGGCGACGATCCTTTTGACCACGCATTACCTTGAAGAGGCGCAGGCGCTGTGTGACAACATTGCGATTTTACACCAAGGGCGGCTTGTCGCAAACGACACGAAAGACAACCTGCTCCATCGCCTCGACAATAAAAGCTTTGTCGTGACGGTGGATCGGGATTTGCACGATGTGCCGCCGAACTTACGCCCCCATGGGTGGTTGCTTGAGGGCAAAAGGCGTCTGCGATTGCCCTCGCGACCAGAGACGGGGTCGCTTGGGCAAATGTTGCTCAGTGTTCAGGTCAACGGGCTCAACATCGTTGACATAATCACCCAAGAAACGAACCTTGAGGATGTTTTTCTTGATATGACCAAAGGGGAGCCATAGGGTCGATCCATGCTTCCCATTGAAACCCCGCGCCTCCGGTTGCGTTTGTGCGAGACGCGCGATGCGCCCGAAATAGCGCATTACCTTCAAGACTGGGCTGTGACGGGCCCTCTTGTTACGCCACCCTGGCCCTTCACCGATGCGGAGGCAAGGGGTTTTGTCCGAAAAATGCAAGCGACACAGCGTCCAGAGTTTTTCGTTATAGCGGACAGGGAAACCGACGATTTAATTGGCGGCATCGGGTTTCACGACGAACACAGCTTTGCAACGCGAACAGAGGTGGTAGAGCTTGGCTATTGGCTCGGCCAACGCTTTTGGGGTCAGGGACTCATGACAGAAGCGTTGGCAGCCTTACTTCCCATCGCGATGGCGGCTTGTGCCGCCGAGCGGCTCATTGCCTCGGTAAACCCCGACAATTTAGCCTCGCAAAACGTGCTACGCAAACTTGGCTTTGCTTGCATCGGCCTTGACACACCAAGGACGCCACCGTCGCGTGGTGCGCCGCGCCCGGCGCGGTGGGAAATCACGCGGCACGAGGCGCTCATGCTAAAGCCGCTTCAAACACCTTCCTTGTTTGTCGCGGCTCTTGCCCTGCTTGATCCGCAAGGGCGTGTGCTTCTGGCGCAAAGGCCGGAAGGCAAGCACATGGCTGGCCTGTGGGAGTTTCCGGGGGGCAAGATTGCGTCGCACGAAACGCCGCAACAGGCCCTTGTTCGCGAGGCCCAGGAAGAGTTGAGCCTTTCACTTCACACGGAAGACCTTGAGGCAATCGGCATGGCCTCACATGCTTATGCCCATTTCCATTTGCTTATGCCCCTCTACAAATGCTGCGTATGGCAAGGCACGCCGCGCGCGCTTGAGGGGCAAGAGCTGGCGTGGGTCCACCCCCAAGACATGACCGCCTACCCCATGCCTCCTGCGGATGTGCCGCTTGTGCAAGCGGTGCGCTCTCCCGCTTAAAACACCTGGGTTTTATTGCGCTTTATAGGCGCCCGCGCAGACGATGGTTTCGTCCAGAACTTCACAGAAGGCCTGTTTTGCCTCGATTTTCTTTGTCATTGGGTTGATGAATTTATAGTCTTGCCAAAATGATTTGGTTGTTTTGGCCTTCTCAATGCGCTCTTTCACAAAAATGACGCCATCTGCGTCGCGCTTGTCGATCATCGACTTGCCCACAAACTGCGCGTTTGACCCGTGGGCCAAACAGGTGCCGTCGATGTCGTAAACCACAGGATACAAATCGCGGTCGATAAACTTTGTGTCTTTGGCTGAGATGGCCGCATATACTTTCTCTGTCCCCTCAGTTTTTATAGCTTCGATCGTTTTTTTGACGAGTTCTTCGGCCTCTGCTTTTGTACCCCGCTCTTGCGCGATTATCGGTGTGGCCAAAACGGCAAGGGTGCAAAATAAAATCACGGCGTATTTTGCATAGGGCTTCATCGGGTGTCTCCATGGTTTTGGGACAAAACAAAACGCCAGCGCCGGGCGCGCTGGGAAGCGCAAAGGAAACCGGAGGTCGCGCACAAAAACTTACATCGCGGCCCCCGGAAAGAAAAGGGCCCTTTTGATCGCGATCATATGGCGTTGCTGTTCTTCGTGTCGATTAATCCGCGAACGGCTCCGTAATCAGGATCGTATCATCGCGTTCGGGGCTTGTGGAGATAAGCGTGATGGGCGCCTCCACTAGCTCCTCGATCCGGTGGATATAGGCGCGTGCTGCCTCGGGCAACGCCCCTATCGTCCGCGCACCGCGTGTGCTCTCTTTCCACCCCTTGTGCGTTTCATAAACCGGCTCGACCCGCGCTTGCTCGGCGGCGTTAGCGGGGAGGTGATCAATCTCCTTGCCGTCGAGCTTGTAGGCGCGGCAGATTTTCACCTCGTCCATGCCGTCCAGCACATCGATTTTGGTCAGCGCAATCCCATCGATCCCGCCGACCTTGACCGCCTGGCGCACAAGCACGGCATCGAGCCAACCGCAGCGACGTTTGCGGCCTGTGACCGTGCCAAACTCGAACCCACGCTGCCCAAGGCCTTCGCCGATCTCGGAGGTGTCCTCGGTGGGGAAGGGGCCCGATCCGACGCGCGTCGTGTACGCCTTGCAAATCCCCAGCATGTTGCCCAGCACCTTGGGCCCGACGCCCGCGCCAGCGGCGGCTTGGCCGCCGACGATGTTGCTTGACGTGACGAAGGGATAGGTGCCGTGATCGATGTCGAGCATCATGCCCTGTGCGCCCTCGAACAGGATGAGCTTTCCGGCCTTGCGCGCGGCCTCTAGGCGCTGCCACGTCACCGCGCTATAGGGCAGGATCTGTGGCGCGATAGCCATCAATTCATCGAACACTTTTTGTGGCTCAAGTTCTTCGGCGCCATAGCCGCGCAAAAGCGCGTTGTGATGGACCAGCAAATCCTCAATCTTTTCGCGCAGTGCTTCAGGTGAACGCAAATCGCATAGACGGATGCCGCGCCGCGCGATCTTGTCCTCGTACGCGGGGCCGATGCCGCGCCCCGTCGTGCCGATTTTGCGCGCGCCTTTGGCGGCTTCGCGCGCGCGGTCCACGATGCCGTGCACCGGCAGGATCAGCGGCACATTTTCTGCGACGATCAGGGTTTCGGGTGAAACGGCAACGCCCTTTTCGCGCATTGCATCGATTTCTTTGAGCAGAGCCCACGGATCGACAACGACGCCATTACCGATCACGGATAGCTTGCCGGGGCGGACAATCCCGGACGGCAAAAGGTTGAGCTTGTACGTGACTCCGTTGATGACGAGCGTGTGGCCGGCATTATGGCCGCCTTGGAATCTGACAACGACATCCGCGCGGGATGACAACCAGTCGACAATTTTTCCCTTGCCCTCGTCGCCCCATTGGGCGCCGACCACAACGACGTTTTTCATGATGAATGATCCCTTGAAAAAGTTTTACAACATGACCGAGTTAAGCATGGC
>CAYZXV010000009.1:5083-15293 GCA_964482525.1 uncultured Rhodospirillaceae bacterium
AAAATATGGCCTTTGTTATGGGAATTTTGGTTCAACGCTCCACGGTCTGTGCTGGGTGTTATCGCGCACATGGCGGACGGTGAGGCCTTGCTTTTCGAATGTGATCGCCGCCGCGCCTCGCGAGGCTAGGGCGGTTTCATCGACGATCACAGCGCCGTGTCCTTGGCAGTGATCCATGGGCTCAAACGCGACAATCACATCTGCGGTGGGGCAGGGTGGATATGCTTTGTTGGCAGCGTTTTGTGTTTGTGGAACCGCCCCCGCCCCTAACCCCTCCCCAAGGGGAGGGGGATTCCACCGTGATGCTGGAGAGAGCTTTTCTTCGCGTGTACATTTTTCGCTCAAGGCTGCGCCGCAAGAGCTAACGAGCCCCCCTCCCCTTGGGGAGGGGTTAGGGGCGGGGTTCGTGCCGTCAATCCTGTCTCTAGCCGATTGAGAGTCGTCTTGATCATCCTCCTGCTTTCTCTTTTCCTTCTTCGGTGGGATCAAAAACGCAATTCGCTTTCCCTCTTTCTCAAACACGCATTGCACAGGGTCACACGTAAGTTCACCCGGAAAATCAGGGGGATGTTTGGCTGAGAAAAACAAGGCTTCGGGCTGGCCGCTGCGTTGTCGCCACTGGGCGATGGCGAAGGTTTCCTTGCGCTTTCCAAACACCGCCATGCGCCCGTCTTGCAAGGTGACCGCCCAAACCGGCTCTTCGGCAGAGATATAAACCGATGGCGCAGAAACAAAGAGCGGATAAAAACAACCTAAAAAGATCGGCACCAAACCAAGATACCGCCACCGACGTTGCCACAAACACAACCACAGCCAGCCCGCAATCATCGCGATGAGAACACCATCCGGCATGGGTGGAAACGGAATGTGCGCATAGGGCCATGCGGCAACTGTTTTGGCGAGGGTGATCAGCTGCGCAACGCCCCATCCCGCGCCGTCGATAAACCATCCGGCAAGGCCAAAGGGTGCGAAGAGATACGCCAGAAGGATACAGGGCAGAATCCAGAAACTGGTAAGCGGAATGGCGATCATATTCGCGATGACGCCGTAAAAGCTGAACACCTGAAAATGATAGATCGTAAAGGGCGTCGTCGCCGCTGTCGCGATCAGCGAGGTGAGCGCAATATCCTTTCCGTGCCGCAAGGGCCATGAAAGCCAGGGGTGGAAGCGGGTTGGCTCTGGCGTGCTTTGCGTTTGGCCAAGGGAAAGCAAAGCCGCATCCGCGCGCTTTTCATAGGCTGCGATCATGGCAAGCACCGCTGCGAAGGACATCTGGAAACTCGCGCCCATCGCGGCGCTGGGGCTCCAGAGCATAAGGGCGGCGGCGGCCAGTGCGACAAGCCGCAGGCTCATCGCCTTGCGGTCCGCGAGAATGGCGAAGAGAACAATCCCGATCATCAGGGCCGAGCGCACTGTGGGCGCATCCGCGCCAACGAGCAGCGTGTAAAGTGTGGTTGCGATAAGGGCCGTCACGGCCGCGATTTTCTTGATGGGTAGGCGCAACGCGACAAACGGGATCAGCGCAAAGCCAAAACGCAGCGGCACATAAACAAGCATTGCCATCATGCTGACATGCACGCCAGAGATTGAGAGCAAATGCACGATGCCGGAGGCGCGCATGGCTTGAAGCACGTCGGGATCGATGCCTGATTGGCTGCCGGAAAGCAGCGTCGCCGTTACGGCTTTTTCCGGGCCGTTAACGCGTGCATAAACTTGCACCGTGAGTGCGCGCCGGGCGCCTTCAAAAAGCAAGAAGAACCCATCCCAAAAAAACTGCGTTTCATATTTGGATTCACGCACGCGTGGTTCGACATACGACATGCCGCTGCCGCCAAGACCCATGAAAAACGCATGGCGGCGAAAATCGTAGCCGCCGGGCGTCACGGGCTCGGAAGGCGGCCAAAGCGGGCCCCACACATTCACGCGCGTCCCGGCTTCCGGCAGCGCCTCATAGGGCGTGCGGACTTTCATGCGGAGAAGATCGGGCCGCTGCTCTTTTTCCATGTCTTTGATCCATGGATCTTTGAGTGTCAGGCGCGCACCGTCCGGCATCGCTTCGGCCCGGATCAGGGTGCCGATAATGGAAACGGGCTCGGTTGGTTCATTGATTTGGGGGGCCGCCACGCGCAGGGTTTGCACCTGTGCGGCGTTAAACCCTAAGGCGAAGGCTAGGAAAACAGCCAAAACCGGCCTGAGCGCAGGGATGTTTCGGCTTGCGAGGAGAGGGAGGATTAAACCGGGGGTCAGGAATAGCCAGGGCCAAGAAGGCTCGGTTTTCAAGGAAAAATAGAGCCCAATCCCCAGCAGCATAAAGACCGGGAGCCACAGCGCCCACCGCGCGCGTTCCTCAAAAAACGGAAAGGAAAAGACGGGGTTCACAAAAACGCTTCACAGGGTTAGGGTGGCGACGGTTCATAGAGTACGTACGGTTTAGAAAGAATATCCCTCCCCCCTTGCGGGGGAGGAAGCAAAATCTTGGTGTTACGAAGTAACGCCTTAGATTTTGCAGGTGAGGGGTCTGCTTTCCTTTATAACCCCTCCCCGAAAAATGCTTACGCATTTTTCGACCCTCCCGCAAGGGGAGGGTGATTCTATCTAATCAGCCCGTGTCTAAGGACGGCGATCATCGCTTTTTATTACACTTTGCATCGGTTGTTTTTCATGTCTGTCATCGTTCGTTTTGCCCCGTCGCCGACGGGTTATCTTCATATCGGGGGCGCGCGCACCGCGCTCTTCAATTGGCTTTTTGCACGCCATCATGGTGGCAAGTTCCTGATGCGCGTGGAAGACACCGACCGCGAACGCTCGACGCCCGAGTCTGTGCAAACGATTTTGGACGGCATGACGTGGCTAGGCCTTGATTGGGACAACAACGATCCTGCCGTGAATAACGGCAAGCATTACTATTCGCAGTACGACATGCGCGCGCGTCATGTCGAAGTGGCCGAGCAAATGGTCGCCGCGGGTAAAGCGTATTATTGCTATGCCTCGCCCGAAGAACTCACCGCGATGCGTGAAGAGCAAAAGAAAAACGGCCTGCCGATGCGGTATGACGGACGTTGGCGCGACCGTCCCGCCAGCGATGCGCCTGCTGGGGTTAAACCGGTCCTTCGTTTGAAAGCGCCGCAGACAGGCGAAACGGTGGTGGATGATCAGGTGATGGGCACGATCACCGTGCAAAATGCCCAGCTTGATGACATGGTGCTTGTTCGCGCGGATGGCAATCCGACCTATATGCTCGCCGTTGTCGTGGACGATCACGATATGGGCATCACGCATGTTATTCGCGGCGACGACCATATGACGAATACCTTCCGTCAGGTGCAGATTTACAAGGCGATGGGTTGGGCTTTGCCCGTGTTTGCGCACTTACCGATAATCCTTGGCCCAGATGGCGCGAAGTTATCGAAACGTCATGGCGCACCCGCCGTGTCGGATTACCGTGACCGTGGCTATGTGCCCGAAGCAATCCGCAATTATCTCCTTCGCTTGTGCTGGGCGCATGGCGATGATGAAATAATTCCCACGACGCAGGCGATTGAATGGTTCTCGCTCGAAGGCGTTGGGCGCAGCCCGGCGCGGTTCGATTTTGCCAAGCTTGCGCATCTGAACGGCCACTATTTGGGGCAAATGAGCGATGCGGCTCTTGCGGATTTGGCAGTGCCCTTTGTTGAAAAGACATTGGGGCGCGCCCTAGCGGCAGCGGAAAAACAAACCTTGATCGCTGCGATGCCGGACATCAAACCCCGCGCCCAGCTGCTCACGGAAATCGCGCAGACGGTGCGGTTTTATTTCGAAGAAATTGCGCCGGACGAAAAGGCGCTTAAACTGCTCAACGATGAAGCCAAGGGCCATTTGCGCGCCTTGGTGCCGGGGCTGCGCGCGCTGCCATCCTTTACGCACGAAGCCGTGGAATCGCTGTTTCGGGCGTATGCTGAAGAAAAGGGCATTAAGCTTGGTTCCGTTGCGCAGCCGTTACGAGCTGCTCTGACCGGAAGCGCCGTTTCGCCCCCAATCTTTACCGCAGCGTATCTTTTAGGTCGCGACACGGTCATAAAACGGATCGAAAACGCGACACGTTAACAAAAATTTGATCATTTTTGCCTTAGGTTGCATATTACTTTCATGAAAGGATTAACCCTCCTTTCAGTGAAAAAGGCTTTCGCAACCCAAGGGATGCACGGCGTGACAAACGGCGAAGAAATTAAACAGGATCAGGCGGCGGCTTCTGGGGCAGAGGGGCTAACCCAAATGGGCGGCTCGTGGCAGGAGCAAGACGATATTTTGCGCCGCTTGTGGACCGAAAAAAAACCGCCTGAAGAAATTGCTGAAATCCTTGGACGTTCGGTTGCGGCGATTATGACACGTGCGGCCCGACTTTCCTTGCCTCGTCGCACGGCGCCGGGCCGCAAGCGCGGCTATAAACGGACCGATCCGCCCTCGCCGCGCACGCTGGCGCGGACGGCCCCAAAAATCAAAGTTCATGTACCCGTGCCTGTTGACCATGATGTCGATCACGCCCCCCCGCCGGAGATCAAGACTCGTGTGTGTCTGATGTGCTTAAACAAGTTTCAATCTTTGGGGGCGTTTAATCGCATTTGCCCAACCTGCAAGGGGTCGGCGGAATATGCGACGGGCAGCAGTACGCCGGACTTCGCCTTTAAGGTGACAACATAGGCCGTACGCGAAGGCTTTCGCGTACAAGGGAGAAATAAGATGACAATCACGGATGCCATCTCGACCGTGCTTTCACGCAACACGTTTTATCGCGACGGCTATCGCTTGCTTATGCGCCTGAGCATGATCCAGGGGATCATAATTGTGCTGCTTGTGGCCGCGATTGGCACCATGGTCGTTTCAATGGACACGCGATATATCTACTTTGCGACAACGGCAGATGGGCGCATTATCAACATTGTGCCCCTTAATGAAGAATATCGCTCGCGCGGTGACGTTGTGGCTTGGGCCGCCGGCAAGGCGCAGGAAGTGATGAGCTTCAGCTATAACGATTTCCGTCAAAGATTACAGGGATCTTCTGTTCACTTTACGACCTCAGGGTGGGAGAGCTTTACAAAGGCCATGACGGATGCGCGTATCCTTGAGGCCATTGAGGCGCGCAAACTCACCGTGTCGATGCAAATTGACGCCGCGCCTGAAATTGACAGCGCGGGGGTCGTTGACGGGATTTACACCTGGCACCTTCATTTCCCTGTGACGATCAAGTTCGACGGGATCGAATCGCCGTCTGCGATGCAGGCAAATCTGGTTTTACAAGTGGTGCGGGTCTCGACATTGCAAAATCCCGAGGGCATCAGCATCGAGCAATGGATAGCTATGCCAAGGAGATAAGGCCTTATGGAGCGTTATCGCCCCCCTGTCCCGCCCCAAAAAACGCCGGCGTCGCCTGCTGCGCCCGCTGTGTTGCCGCAAACCCAGCCGGAAGCGCCAAAGACGCCTGAGGTCCCAGCGGCCCCCGCAGCATCCGTCAA
Organism: uncultured Rhodospirillaceae bacterium; assembly: GCA_964482525.1. Taxonomy (GTDB): domain Bacteria; phylum Pseudomonadota; class Alphaproteobacteria; order UBA9219; family UBA9219; genus UBA8914. The sequence continues at coordinate 10,573 of CAYZXV010000009.1, forward strand.
GGGTAAGGCTTTGGATTTGGGGCCGATTTCTGCCTTTTTCCGGGACGATCCTCTTCCCGCAACGCTTCAACACATCGATGAGGCGGATGCGCGGGCACGTTATAAGGCGCTGCTTCGTACCGTTCAGCTTCAAGCATGGGTTATTTTGGGTGCAGCGGCGTTGATCCTGCTTATGATTCCAATTTTGCAGCCCATCAATAATTATATCGCCATGCGGCCCGACAAGATGAAAAAGCCTCTTGTGGCCCTGATTGAACCAAACCAAACGGATCAGGCGGTGCTTTCTTGGGCGGCGACCAGCATCACCGAGATCATGACTTTTGGTTTTGGCGACTTTGACGCGCGGATTTTGGGCCAGCGGCATCGGTTTACCGACGAAGGATGGGAGAGTTTTGTCGAGGCGGTAATCAAAAAGCAGATGCGCGAATCTTTTATGAAACAACAGCTTGTCCTGACCACAGCCCCGCGCGGCGCGCCCGTGATTACCTCAAAAGGGACCGAGGCTGATGGGGTTTATCGGTGGATTGTCGAAATGCCGGTTATCATGACCTATACGACCAACAACAAAGTCAGTGAGGCGAAAAGAGGCATTGTTCGCCTGACCATCGTCAGGGTTCCTGCGCGGGTTAATCAGCGCGGCATCGGCATTAAGACGTGGCTGTTTACGTAAGCGGGTGGATCCCGGCTATGGTTAATGACGTGGGCGGTTGTCCCCATGAAAGTTTTTGAAAAAAGAACGGGTTCTTGACCTGTCCCGGCCTGTATGAAATATGGGGGGAACAAAGCGTTCTTAAACCTTATCTTAACACTGATTTGGTGAAAAGGTGGGGGTATGCGTCCGGCAGAGAACTCAAACTGATTCGGGGATGTCACTTGTTAAGTCGTACGAGACAAACGTTTTTAACGACAGCCGCGCTCGCGGTGGTCGGGTGTGGGCTCTCTCTTGCTGCGATGCCCTGTGCCGCAGCACAGGACAAGCCCCCTGCGGTTTCTGTCACCACAGGAAAATCGGATTCAGCGGTGAAAGTTTCCGTTGGCGCTAGCGGCGATGTTGGTATTGATTTGCCAGGCGAAGCTGCGGCGGCGACGGAGCCTTTGTCAGAGCTGGCCGCGCAGCAGTTGGAACTTGAGCGTCAGGCCGAAGAAGCCGCTGCACGCGCAGCGGAACAAGAAGCAAAACGTAAAGTCGAGCATGTCCGCCGTTCCTATGAACGGGCCGAACAGGGATTGATCCCGCTTTCGACCGAGCAGGTGCAAGATTTTATGCGCAAGCTTGAGTTGACACAGGAAGCGGCTGCACCAACGCATCGCGGTGTGCCTAAGGGCGAGGTGCGGATCGCAAGCCTTTCCTTGGATCCCGGCGTTGAACCACCGCAAGTCAATCTTGCCGCAGGGTTCGTGACCACCATCAACTTTATTGATCAAACGGGTGAGCCTTGGCCGATTTTGGATGTGGGCATCGGCGGCAGCTTTGAAGTGACCCCAACCCAAGCCGGGTCGCACGTTGTGCGCGTCGCGCCGCTGACGCGCGTTGGCAACGGCAACCTTTCGGTTTTGCTCAAAGGGCTTTCGACGCCGGTGATTTTCCGTTTGGCCTCTGGGGGATCGACCTATCACATGCGTCTTGATGCGCGGGTGCCCTCAATGGGGCCACAGGCCAAGGCGCCGCTTATCCAGTATCGACGCCCATGGCCCATTGCCGGGGACGAGATGATCACCATGATTCTTGAAAACGCCCCGCCCCCCCAGGCGAAAAAACTGAAGATCGGCGGCGTGGACGCGCGGACGGCGGCCTGGCAAATGGGTGACAAGGTTTATGTGCGCACACCGCTCTCTCTTTTGTCACCGGCGTGGAACGCCAGCGCGTCATCTTCGGATGGGACGACAGTGTACGAAGTGGGCAGCGCGCCTGTTTTGCTGATGTCAGATAACGGCGCGATGATACGCGCGCGCCTCTTGCGGGAAGATGAACATGACAAATAACACGGACGAGTTTGATCAAGAGCAATTCGACGCCGCCGATGCGACAGAAGAGGCCAGGGCCTCCTCTTTCGAGCCGAAACAAGGCGGTCTATCGGAATGGACCAACAAACCCATCGTCAAGTTGCTTGCCATCATGGCGGTGGTTGGCGTGGCCTTGGCCGGCGCTCTTGGCGCGTTTTCCAGCGAGAAGAAACCCAACGTTTCGACTATGACCGAAACACCGGGCATTCAGGAAGCGCCTGGCGGCTCGGCCTCGCAATTTTTTATCGAACAAAACGATAAGGCGAATCTGAAGCGTGTTGAACAAGCCCTTAACCGAGGCGGCAGCGCGATGCCGACGCCTGTTGGCAAGGATTCCTCCCTTACCCAAGACAAAAAAGATCCGTTGTTGGAATTTAAGGCCGAGACTGAACGCATGCGCCGCGCGATGGAAGCCGAGAAGCAACAGAGCGATCAAAAGGTTCAGTTGCTTCAGCAACAAATGACCCAGCAACAGGTCCAAATGCGTCAAATGCAAATGGAACCGGAAGATGATTCTTTGGCTCAGGCTATGCAGCGCCAGATGCAGCAGTTGATGGACTCATGGGCGCCCAAGGGCACAAAAGTTGTCAATGGCGTCATACCATTGAACGAGCCCGCGAAACCAGAGACGGCCCCCGCGACTGCCGCGCCTGTTGGGGCGTCGTTGGCCTCTGCGCAGATTCAACAGAAAGCAAAAGTCATTGTTCCCGCCGGAACAGTGAGCTATGTGCAGTTGTTGACTGAAGCAAACTCGGATGTCCCCGGCCCGATCTTGGCCCAGATTCTTTCGGGCCCATTGGCAGGGGGTCGTGCGATTGGTTCGTTCCAGGTTTCGAATGACTATCTGGTGATAACTTTTAAATCTGTGACGCTTAAGGGCAAGCAGTATTCCATTGACGGGTTGGCCCTTGATCCCAACACAACGCTTGGTGGCTTGGCTACAGAAGTTGATCATCGCTACTTCATCCGCGTGGTTCTTCCAGCTGCCGGTTCGTTTGTTTCTGCCTTTGGCGAAGCTTTATCGGAAACGGACAGCACGACAACTGCAGCCGAGGGCGCGGTGTTCCAGGACAAAGCCAAAAAAGGCATGAAGGAAGCCTTGTATTCTGGCGCGGGAGCCATTGGCGAGACCGTGTCCGAGTTCTTTAAGGCCGAGGCCAATGCGACACAGACACTGGTTCGCGTGGCGGTGGGTACACCGATGGGGCTGTTCTTCCTGGCGCCAGTGACGGATGATACGGGCTCAACCTATGGCACGCTTTCCCCCATGCAAGAGGCGATGCTTCAGGGCTATCAGCAAGCCATGCCTGGGTATGGCTATGGGATGATGAATCCTGTGATGGATCCGACCGGACAAATGCTTGGCCAAGCCGTCATGACTCCTCCGGCTGGGTTGGCTGCGCCCTCGAACAAGACGTCAACGGGCGGATCGCCGCTTTATCAAACGGCTGGAAGCGGTGGGATGAACTTGCCCGGCGTTCCGCCTCAGCAACAAAAGGTTCTGAACTCTGTGCTCTCCAGCATGGGCAATATGAAATAACCAAGGACATGGTTGACAATAAAACCGCCGCCCACACCGGACGGCGGTTTTTTTCATCATAAAATCGCTTCAATCTTTGTTTAAAATGCTTTAGGGTGTGCCCACCCTTCAAAAGGGCGGCCTGACGCCCAAAGCCCTCGTGGCGCGGGGTGCCGACATTTGGCAAGCTTGCGCGGTTTCCCAAGGAGAATCCCATGGCGGATAAAGACAACGAAAAGGATTTGGATACGATTCAAGAAGAAACGTTGGATCGGGATGACACAACCGGCGCGGAGGCGTGGGACGAAGAGCTTCCGCCCGAAGATGATTTTCACGACGACGCGGAAACCCAAGAAGTCGAGATTGAGGAAACCGGGCACGAAGATGCCCTCGCTGCCGCGCGGCAGGAAGCGCAAAAGCGCGGGCGGAACGTCTTTTTTGGCATTATGGGCGTAGGCGCCCTTGCGATCGGCGGGTTGGCCTATATGCAGTTTGCTGGCTCTGCGCCGCCACCCGGAAGCGCTGGCGTTATTCCGGTTGCCGCTGTGCTGGATGTGCGCGAATTACAAAAGGCCGCGCCACCATCAAAACCAGTTGAGCAGCCAAAAACGCTCGCGACAAGCACGGCGCCTGAGTTGCCTAAAACAGAGCGGGTCGATATGGTCGCTTTGTATCAAGGTGCGAAGGGCGGAGAAACGCAAGCCGCCGTTCCGGCCTTGCCTGGCGATAAACTGTCCGATAAAAAACCGGAGGACGCTCAGGCCTCGCCAATCGTGACAACGCGCGACGTTTTGCCTCTTGCGCCAATGCCTGTGGCTCAACCCCAGAAAATCGAAGAATCCCCGGTTCCTTCAACCGTCTCGGCGGCGGGGCCCACTGTGGTCAAGGTTGAAACGATACCCACGCCCCAATCGAAACCCATGGTGTCTGCGCCAGCGCCTGACTTGGCTCCGGCGAAGACGGAGGCGTTGCTCTCTCCCAATGAGGTTGCGCCCAAGGTTGATGCCGCCGCCACTGGCCCGGATCCACGCCTTAAAGATATGGAGCAAATGATTGCGACCTTGAAGAAATCTCTGGATGAAGCGCAGGCGCAAAATGCGCAACTTACGTCCCGCGTCGAGTCCCTACAAAAACCTTCGACAGAGACGGAAGCTCTTAAGGCAAAGGTAGCCGAACTTGAGAAAAAGCTGGCGGCAAA
>CAYZXV010000010.1:0-15253 GCA_964482525.1 uncultured Rhodospirillaceae bacterium
GCGGGCGTATGCGCGCGAAACCGTCGTGGCCGAGAAACTGGAAGCCATGGTGAACGCCTCTGGGGCCATACCTGTCTTAGTTCTTCCGGCCGACCTGGATGCTGGAGAGGCCGCTGATCTTATCAAAGCGTTCGAGCCTCTTGCCCCCCAGCGTCTTCTTTTCACGCGTCTTGATTTGACGCGGCGCATGGGAAGGCTCCTTGGCCTAGCCCATGATGCAAAATGCCCTCTTGGCTCCTTTAGCGCCTCCGCAAAGGTCAGCGAACCCCTACAACCCTTTAATCCTGTGTCACTCGCGCGGTTGATCCTACCCAAAACAGGACAAGACAATTCCGCGCAAAGAGCCACCGGAACACAATAGAATAGGAGAGGCCCATGACCGATCCCATCCCCCTTAAGCCCAACACCCAAGCGAACCAGATGTCGCCGATGGCGGCCCTTCGTTGTCCAAACATGCTCGCCATCGCTAGCGGTAAGGGTGGCGTCGGGAAAACATGGTTCTCTGTCACACTATGTCAGTCGATGGCGAAACGCGGCCAGCGCGTATTGCTTTTCGATGGCGATCTTGGCCTTGCGAATGTCGATATCCAGCTTGGCCTCACACCAGAGAACGATCTTGGCCACGTCATGGAAGGCAAACTGTCACTGGCCCAAGCGGTCACAAAATTCCCAGAAGGTGGTTTTGATATTCTGGCCGGACGCTCTGGCTCAGGGCAGCTTGCCACTCTTGCCGCACCGCGCCTCACAGATCTCCGTGGCGACTTAATCTCGCTTGCGGACTCTTATGACCGCGTCCTCGTCGACTTAGGCGCAGGCGTGGATCGCGCTGTCCGCCAGATGGCAGGCCCCGCCGCGATAACAATGGTCGTTATCACCGATGAACCAACGTCGCTGACCGACGCCTATGCCTTCATCAAACTAACTCGGGCCGCCAATCCGGCCGCCGATCTACGCATCGTCGTCAATATGGCCGCAAGCCGCGCAGAAGGTCAGAAGACCTATGAAACTATCCAAAAAGCTGCACAAACATTCTTACGCTATACCCCCCCGCTGGCTGGCATCATCCGACGTGACCCAAAAGTTCGTGACGCCATTCGAAGCCAAACGCCTTTACTGACCCGCTATCCGACCTGTGAGGCCGCACAAGATGTTGATCCGATTGTCAGCACCTTATTGGCAGAATAAGGCAACAGGATGAGCGGCCCCGTCCCCATCCAACCCGCTCCCATGCCACTTCAGGCCACCCAAGCTGTGCCGCTTAGTCAGCTTATGCCTATTCCTGCATCGATTATCTCGCTCCCTGCTGCACCATATCTCAACGTCCTTTCGCGGCCTCTCTCGATTAATGGCGAAGTAATTTCGCTTCTAGAAAGTGGCAAGGCAACCTTGCGCGCGAATGCTGGATTATTCGAACTTGCGATCAATAAAGCTGACGCTGCCCTGTTTCAAACGTTTAAAACAGCAATAGAAGCCGGTGGAAACGCTAAACTTACCATCGATTTTCTTCTCAAACCCGGCGCGCCGCCACGCGAAGTCATCTTGTTCGTTCCTGCACCAGACCAACCACGACGCGAAACAAAAACAGCGACAACGACCGCACCGGTCATCACCGGTGGACAAGAACCAAAAGCCAGCAAGGGGCCCGTGGTCGACGTTGCCCTGATGCCCGAAGGGATTGATGAAGAGGCCGTGCTTGACCCTCGGTCATTAGGTAAAGCGATGGCGCGGCAAAATCAAAGCGATCCCCTGACAGCCCTCCCCCGCTTTATTGAGCGCATTCGCGGCGCTATTCCGGAGAAAGCTGCGTTATTGGTTCAGAAAACTACCACAGATCAATTGGACGCCCTTCTCTCTTCTCCTGACAAAACAAACCCAACAGCGCCCCTTCCTCAAGCTTCAAAGTCGGCTACATCGGGTGTTCAAGTGATGCAATGGCGCCTTGATAACATTCTACCACCGGACGCAGATATACCTGATCTGTCGGTCGATCAAATCAAGGCTCGCGTGGTTGGTCAAACCTTGGGCGGCCAAACACTGGCAAAATCAGAAAATGGGCAAACCCATCTTATCCGTCACACAAGCCCCCTGCCCGCGCAAAGCCTTTTGATCGCCACGCCGCTTGCACCCGAAGAACCGATGATCCTTGCACGCCATGCACGTACTGATCAGGCCTTGGTTGACGCAACAGAGTCTCTTTTGGCAACGCTCAACCACATGGACCCCGCCGCAGCCAGCCGCTTTACCTCGACCCATATTCCGAATGCACAGGGGAATATGACGGGGACGCTGCTCTTTCTCCTTACGGCACTTCACGGCGGCACGTTCGAGGAATGGATGGGCCAACCAACCCTCATGCGTCTAGACATGATCCAAAAAAAGCGCGTGGCCGAGGCGCTCACGCAATCGCTTCAGGATGGCGCGCGTCCTGCGCAAGATGATTTGGCCGGCGAGTGGAAATCTTGGTCCTTACCCGTTTTGAACGGAGCCGTCGTAGACACCCTACGCCTCTATGTCCGCCAAGATCATGAGCGCGCCCGATCCCATTCTCAAAGGAATGACAAGCCCGTCTATACGCGCTTTGTTATCTCGATGAATCTCTCGCACCTTGGGGCCATGCAGCTTGATGGTCTATCTCAAATCAAAAAACTCGACCTGATCGTACGCAGTGAAAAACCCCTTCCGACCAACCTCACGCATGAACTTCGCGAAACAACAAGGGGGGTCTTTGACTCCATCGGCATGACCGGAAGCCTCCTTTTCCAAACCGGGCGCGAGAACTGGCTTTCCTTCAAAGAACCCCCGGTAGGAGTAACGGCATAAAAACGTTATCATTCCGCAATCAATAAGAGCCCCATCCCTCCCTTGCGAATACACCCTGAACCCCCTATCTTTCTTCTTGTGCGAGACGCTGAAATGTGATTCGCTAAAGGAGTCACGGCTTTCTGCCGACCTGCCTTTGAGTTGCCATCTTTTTGTTCTTTCGTTCAATCCATGTTTCCTGGTAAGGGGGCTTTGCCACTATGACCGCTTTTGATCGTGATCCCGTTGAAACGCTTAGCAATCTGGTCCCCATCGTTATCGAGCAAACCTCGCGCGGGGAACGGTCTTTTGACATCTATTCGCGCCTGCTCAAGGAACGCATCATCTTCCTGATGGGTCAGGTTGACGACCATATTTCAAGCCTCGTCTGTGCCCAGCTCCTGTTCCTCGAGTCTGAGAACCCGAACAAAGAAATCTATATGTATATCAATTCGCCCGGTGGCGTTGTGACCTCTGGCCTCGCCATGTACGACACGATGCAATATATCCGCTGTCCGGTGGCGACGCTATGCATGGGGCAAGCCTGCTCGATGGGTTCGCTCCTGCTGACCGCCGGGGCCAAAGGCAAGCGCTTCGCCCTGCCCAACAGCCGTATCATGATCCACCAGCCCTCAGGCGGTGCGCAGGGTCAGGCGACAGACATCGAAATTCAAGCTCGCGAGATTATCAAGCTACGTCAGCGCCTCAATGAGATCTATGTGACCCACACGGGCCAAACCTTTGACGCGATTTCAAGTGCGGTGGAGCGCGACAATTTCATGTCCTCTGAAGAGGCGAAAGCGTTTGGCCTTATCGACGAAGTGGTGTCAAAGCGCCCCGCCCCGGCGGAAGACGAAAAGAAAGCGGCCTGATATCAAGGAGAAGGCCGTTAATAAACGAGTAACCAACCCGCAGTAGGGTGGGTTGAGGTAGAGGGACAGGGAGTAGGTAGTATGACCAAAAGCGGCGACACAAAGAACACGCTGTATTGCTCGTTCTGCGGCAAGAGCCAGCACGAGGTCCGTAAGCTTATTGCGGGCCCGACGGTCTTTATCTGCGACGAATGCGTTGAGCTGTGCACCGACATTATCCGCGAGGAAAGCAAAACGACGCTGGTGAAATCCCGCGACGGCGTCCCCGTTCCCAAAGATATCAAGGCCGTGCTCGACGAATATGTGATCGGTCAGGACAAGGCCAAGCGCGTTCTCTCGGTTGCCGTGCATAACCACTATAAGCGTCTCGCTCATGGCGCGCGTGGCGGCGATGTCGAGCTGGCTAAGTCAAACATTCTCCTCCTTGGCCCCACAGGTTGCGGTAAAACGTTGCTGGCCCAAACCTTGGCCCGCATCATCGACGTGCCCTTCACCATGGCGGACGCGACAACGCTGACCGAAGCGGGTTATGTTGGTGAGGACGTTGAGAACATCATCCTGAAGCTGTTGCAAGCCTCCGACTACAATGTCGAGCGTGCCCAGCGCGGCATCGTCTACATCGACGAAATCGACAAGATCAGCCGCAAATCCGACAACCCGTCGATCACCCGCGACGTGTCGGGCGAAGGCGTGCAACAGGCACTCCTCAAAATTATGGAAGGCACCGTGGCCGCCGTCCCACCGCAAGGGGGCCGCAAGCATCCGCAGCAAGAATTTCTGCAGGTTGACACGACCAACATCCTGTTTATTTGCGGCGGCGCGTTCGCTGGTCTTGACAAAATCATCTCTCAACGCGGACGCGGCACTTCGATCGGCTTTGGCGCCGATGTCCGTGGGCCTGATGAACGCCGCGCGGGCGATGTGCTGCGCGAGGTTGAGCCCGATGACCTTCTGAAGTTCGGCCTGATCCCTGAGTTCATTGGTCGCTTGCCCGTCATCGCGACGCTTGGCGATTTGGATGAAAGCGCTCTGGTCCAGATCCTGACCCAACCCAAGAACGCGATCGTCAAGCAGTTCCAGCGGCTTTTCGAGATGGAAAATGTCGGTCTCGACGTCACCGAAGACGGGCTGTCTGCCATTGCGAAGAAAGCTATCGAACGCAAAACCGGTGCGCGCGGCCTGCGCTCCATCGTTGAAGGTGTCTTACTCGATTGCATGTTCGACCTGCCCGGCACACCCGGCATCGAAAAGGTCGTCGTCAATCGTGATGTGGTCGAAGGCAAAAACAAGCCCATCATTGTCCACGCCGAACCAAAGGCAAGCGAAGCCTCAGCGTAAAGCCCCTAACTTATATCGGATGATGGTTTGGCTTCTTGCTCATCTGTAAGAGCGCACGTATTTCATTGCGTTTTGGCAGCCCCTTAAGATTCCCCATCGCCCCAAAGAAATGGGGCCCAGAAAGCATCTCTTGTGCATGCCGCATGATATCTTCGTTGGTTACTGTATGGCCCGCATCACGATAGTCGAACGCACTATGATATCGTCCGAACATCCGAAGCTGGAACATAATATCACTAGCACCATCATAAGCGTCCCATTTGCGTTCAGCAAAACCCGCCTCATATTCTCTCACAAAATCTCTAATTCCATTCGGAGTGCCCCTCTGCGCCAGATCGGAAAGGGTTTGGCCTATAACATCAAGGGCGGCCTCCACTTTCTCGGGAGCCGTTATAAACGAACAATGAGACTGCCCATTTGTTCGTTCTCGATAAATGTTGTTCGAAAAAACATAAACTCGTCCCAAACGCGCCCGAAGCTTGAACAGCATATTACCAAAGAGAAAATGGGAGAAGAGATTATAACTGACATGGTCTTTAATGTCGCAGGATATTGGCACCGGAAATAAAAGGGAACAAAGCGCTCCTTCCCAAGAGTTTTTCCATCTTTTATCACCCGTTTTCATGTGCGCAGCAGGATCAGAATAAATGGGAAGTTTAGGAAGCGAGAATCTCTCCTCTAATTTTTTTACAACTTGATCGTTTGGAATCCCCCCCTCAACAACCACTATTGTGCGCTCTGCGTTAAAGAACTGCTCACAATACATAAGACTATCATGAAGGCCCGTTGTTAAAACATCTTCTTTCGCACCCAAGATATCAAAAAAGAGCCTATCGTCTTGGTAAGCAAGCGGCATCATCCTCACAAAAAGCTCAGACACTGGTTGCTTGACGGCCCTAGTACGCTTTTCATCGTCAATAATACCCTTTTCATTCTCAACTGCTTCCTCTGAAATAGCCGAGCGACAGCACATGGCCGTTGCTAGGTCCGACATCAAGTTCCAGTTCCTTGTTGGGGTTTTAAGTAGGTACGTCATAGAATCGTAGCCAGTCGTTGCCCCGACTTCAGACCCAAGTTGCTTTGCAGTCTCGACCATTGTACCTGGCACATACCCCTTAGGATTCCCACAGCTTAAATGCTCATGAAAATGGGCGATGCCCGTTGTGTGGCCGTGAAGAATTGCATTACCAGATCCGGCTCCATCGATGACGATACGCACATATGTCATCGTCGCGCCGGGGATATAGCGCGTAAAAAGCCGCGCACCACATGAAAGAAATTGATCGCTAATGGAAACTTCTTGCGCAGCCTGTGCCATACCCCCTCCAGACAAACAGATTGTGGAAGAAGGCTACGACACCCGCACCAGATCACAAAATACTTACATAGTTAATGGCCCGACCTTATTACGACTCGCCCTTCGACTTCAGCGCTAGCGGCTGGATAAATTGTGGCTCGATATCCCAGGGGAAGTAAATCCACGTGTCTTGGCTGACTTCCGTCACATAGGTGTCGACCAGCGGCTTGCCCTTGGGCTTGGCATAAACTGTCGCGAAATGCGCCTTGGGCAACATGGGGCGAAGAACCTCAAGCGTCCGGCCTGTGTCAACCAGATCATCGACGACCAGCCACCCATCGCCATCGCCGACCCCGGCCATCGCCTTGATGACTTCCGCCTTATCCGATTGAACGGGATTGGCATCGTCAAAATGGTATCCAACAACCGACACGGTTTCGATCAGGCGGATATCGAGTTCACGCGCAACAATGGCAGCAGGAACCATTCCACCACGCGTGATGGCAACGATCCCCTGCCATTTCTTGTGATCCAGAAGACGCCACGCAAGCGCCTTGCCATTACGATGAAGTTCGTCCCAGCTAACGGGATAAAATTTGGCATAGGGATTGTTCATGCCGATAGCCCTTTGGTTTCATAGGTTGAGATGTCGGTGAGAAGCCCTCACGCAGCTTTGGGGCGCAAACGTACGGTCACATCAATCCGCGAGACCTCACGCCCGGTTGGCAGCTTGGGCAACCCTGATGTCTGTATAGACTCGGCGGGGATATCGCACAAGCTCCCCGTCTCTTCATCAAAAAAATGATGGTGGGCCCCCATATTCGTATCAAAATAACTGGACGAACCACTAACCGTGATTTCCCGGAGGAGCCCAACCTGCGTAAATTGGTGGAGCGTATTGTAAATGGTCGCCAAAGACACCCGTGCCCGACGACGACGCGCCAAGACCTGAACATCCTCAGCCGTCACATGTTTATGCATGCCATCAAAGAGGGTTGCTGCAAGAGCCAACCTTTGCCGCGTCGGCCTAACACCACATTCAACAAGAAGGGTGGTCAGGCGGTCCTTGTCGGACTTCTTATGATCACGGGTCACTGCCATGACTGTATTATCCCTTATTTTAAAAAAAAAGGAAAGAAAACAATTGGATCAATAGATTCGTTGTATTCTACCCTTTACACCTTGAAAATATTAACTAATACATTTTCCTTATTGCGACCAATATGACAAAAACACTACTATCCCCTAGTTTTCAACTACCTTTTTTACAGGGAGACGGATATGCAAAAGAATACAAAAGGGACAGACAATCAGGGTGTGTCTGACCGAAATTTTAATGAGCTGCTGTCGGCGCTTGAGCCTCTCCCAGGTCTTCCTGATGAGACTTATGAAGTGACAAAAAAATACCTTGCTCAAGGTTACATGGGCAACGTCAGTGCCACATCTATTCAAGTTGAGAGCACGGCCAGCAAAGACCAAGGTTACAGCATTGATCAACAATCTATGCTGTATGACTTGGCATGCAAAATTCATGTAGCCCTTTCTTTTGCTGATCGCCTGTCCGAACGCACATTGGACAAACATCGTCCCTTGATCGCCGTCGCGGGACCTGCTGGCGCAGGCAAATCAACATTTGCCTTGCGCATGATGGCGGAGTTAACAGGCCAAAAAGTTGCCAAGGAATTATGGAAAGACCCCATGCTTCAGCGCGCGATGAAGCAAATCTGCGACCGCCTTCCCATCGCTTTTCTAAATGTGGACCGCGCCAACTTGACAGGTTTGATCTATCCGGAAGTATGCAAAACAAACCCTGACCAGAAACATGATGCTACTTTCTATCACGAATACACATGGGGCGCACGTTTCTTGGGTGCCTACGCGGGTCATCTTGCGACGCAGTGGGGTCTCGCGATGGTTGATGATGCGACCTATGGCAGCCCGGGCGCGTTTAATCGCGTCACCGCGGTCAAAGCACAAGGTCGCCCCGCCTACGGCATCGTCATTGCCGCCTCAGACGCGGTTCGTAAAAACGCCATCCGAAATCGCGAAGCCCTGGGTTATATCCAATCTGATGGCAGAGTGACAAGCCAGCAAGCCGCAGCCTTTGCCGAGAACCTCCCATTTCTATTCGATCAATTTGATCGCACGGATGTAATGGTTCGCTTCGGGGCTAAGAAGGCTCCAACGCTCGCTGGCACTGTTGTTGATGACAAGGTTCATATTTGTAACTTAAATGCCTTCAACGCCTTCTGTGACATCTATGGCGCCGATGTCTTTGGCTCTGGACGCGTTTCTGAATATCGTCAGGGCGACAAGTCAGAGTCTGTAATTGAAACCGTGCGTCCCGCTTTCAGAAAGCTCGGCGCGATCAAGGCAAGGGCCTTGAACGCACGGTAAAACAAACGGGTTTCCATCTGAGCCCTGTCCTCGCGTAGGCGGGGACAGAAATGACGATTATTATACAGATCATCTCTCCTTCTTCGTCATCCCGGCAAAGCGAGGATCCCGTTTTTTATTATTTTTCTGGTTTGGCTATAGGCCCCTTGACGCCTAACTCTACTCCTCAAAATGTTTTTCGCTGGCGCGCCAGTAATCGTACCCTGTGATAACGGTAAAAACTCCGGCAATCCAAAGAAGAATGTCACCAATTAAGGTCGCGGGGATCCATGTCGGCGCGTTTTCGGTACCGACGATCAGGAACCCAAGCGCGATAAGTTGGATCGTCGTCTTCCATTTAGCAAGACGGCTGACCGGCACCCCAACGCGCAAATCAGCCAAAAACTCACGTAGCCCAGAAACCGCAACTTCACGCAGCAAGATGATAACTGCCGGCAAAACGGTCAGCCCATCGATCTTCTGATTATAGACAAGCAATAACAAAACCGCCGACACCAATAATTTGTCTGCAATAGGATCAAGAAACTGTCCGATTTTCGAAACTTGGTTTTCGCGTCGTGCCAGATAGCCGTCAAACCAATCTGTGACTCCCGCAACAGAAAAAAGAAACAAAGCGCCCCACGCCGCCCACCCATAAGGGAGGACAAGCAAAATCAAAATCACCGGAATAATGACAATCCGCGAGAGAGTCAGTTTGTTGGCTAGTGATCTAAACATCGGCACACCTACGCGTGTAGAAAAAGGACAAATATTAAATCATTGCCCTCTTCTAACTCTACCCCCCCTCATGAAAATAATCATGTATTTTTTGTGCCAGCGCCTGACTGATCCCCTTGGCCTTGGCTAGGTCTTCAACCCGAGCAGCTCGAACAGCCTTGGCCGAGCCAAAATGCTGCAAAAGGGCCTTTTTCCGGGCGGCCCCAACACCAGGAAGAGCCTCTAACCCCGATATTTCTATGGCTTTTTCGCGCCGCGCCCGATGGGTGCCTATCGCAAAGCGGTGCGCCTCGTCCCGAAGCCGCTGAAGATAGTATAGAGTTGGATCATCCGGCGGGAGACTAAACGGGGCCTTGCCGGGGATAAAAAAGCGTTCCCGCCCGGCGTTACGGTCCGGTCCCTTGGCAATACCGACAAGAGCAATGTCCTCAATCCCCATCTCTTCAAGAACAGCCTTAACCTTCCCAATTTGCCCCGCCCCGCCGTCGATCAACAAAAGATCGGGCCACAAACCAGAGGTTTGCTTGGGATCTTCGGTAAGCAGCCGAGAAAAACGCCGCGTAAGAACTTCGTGCATCATCGCAAAGTCATCATTGCCAGAGGCGTGCTTAATATTGAACTTTCGGTAAGTCTTTTTCAGGAAGCCCTCAGGCCCTGCCGCAATCATGGCGCCAATGGCGAGCGAACCAGAGGTATGAGAATTGTCATAGACCTCAATGCGCGTGATCGGTTTCTTAACCTCAAACAACTCGGCCACACGGGATAATATCTTCGCCTGTTCGGCTTCACCCGACAATTTACGCGCCAAAGCTTCTGCGGCATTGCTGCGTGCATGTTCAACAAGACGCTTTTTCTGATCCTGCTTTGGCACGACAAGCGAGACCTTCCGTCCGACCTTTTCACTCAATGCTTGCGTCAAAAGTGTCGCCTCAGCAGGCATTTCACTCAGCAAGATAAGCGGCGGGGGATCTTTATCAGCATAGAACTGGGCCAAAAATGCACCAAGAATCTCACCTGTCGCCATCTGGCGATCATGGGCAGGAAAATAACTGCGCGTACCGTAATTGCGATCTGCACGAAAGAAAAAGACCTGTACCGCCGTTTGGCCTGCCTGCTGATCCAAAGCAATAACATCTGCATCACCAAGCCCAGCGACATGAATATCCTGTTTGGCCTGAATGCCGGTGAGTAGCTTGATCTGGTCCCGAAGTTCAGCCGCCTTCTCGTAATCAAGCCGTTCGCTAGCCGCCTCCATCTGCGCGGCCATTTCGCGTTGAAGATCTTGACTGCGACCGCTTAGGAAAGTACGCGCCTGTTCAACCTGTGCGGCATAAGCCGCCTTGTCGACCTTGCCGCAACACGGCGCCGTGCAGCGTTTAATATGATATTGAAGGCAGGGCCGCTTGCGCGCGGCGAAGAAGCCGTCCGTGCAGTTCCTCAGTTTAAATATCCGCTGTAACAAAATGAGCGTTTCGCTGACCGCAGCACCAGTGGCGAAAGGACCATAGTACCACCCCTTACGCCGTTTTGTTCCCCGATGTTTCATCAACTGAGGGAAATCATGATCGCGCGTCA
This sequence comes from uncultured Rhodospirillaceae bacterium, assembly GCA_964482525.1. Taxonomy (GTDB): domain Bacteria; phylum Pseudomonadota; class Alphaproteobacteria; order UBA9219; family UBA9219; genus UBA8914. The sequence goes on from CAYZXV010000010.1 coordinate 10,996, forward strand.
TAAGGAGGTAAGGAAAGCTCTTATCATCCCTAAGCAGCACATTAAACGGCGGCATCAATTGTTGAATAAGGTTTGCTTCAAGAAGAAGCGCCTCGCTTTCACTTGCGGTGCGCACGATCTCCATGCCACGAGTCTGCGCCACCATGCGCTGCAACCGGTTTGGGAGCCTCGTCACTTGCGTATAGGATGAAACCCGGTTTTTGAGGTTCTTTGCCTTCCCGACATAAAGAACCGCCCCATCATGCGCGAGCATGCGATACACCCCCGGTCCTGTTGGCATGGTTTTAAGATGAACGCGCAAAATCTCCGCGCCTTTTTCAAAGCCCGTCGCCCCCTTTTTAAGTCGTTCTGCGTGCAATACTGTCATATTTCTGGCCTCCGCACCGCCCAAGAAACCCATTGAAACGATGCTTGTTATTGTTTAATATCAGCTGGTTATAAATATTTCCTTATCTTTTAACTGAGATTTAGGGGTTTTGGGATTATAAGGATATGTCAAAGTCCGCTTAAGTCATTCCCATTCCTTATTCGTCCCACCTTTTTTTAAAGCATAGTCCCATGAAAAACAAAAGAACCACATATGCTTTTCAAGGCCTTGCTTTACTGCTGTGCCTTGCTCTCCTCATCGCCGCGATCAGCTTGGCCCCCGCTCAAGCTGCCGCGCCAGAAGCCCCCTTCCCTGAAAAACTGGTTGATGCCCTTGGACAGCAAAAACTCGCCATTGGCGACGCTAGCCTGAATATGACAGGTCTTCGTGGTCTTTACACCCTTACAAACAACGAGCCAATTTGGAAAACTGACACCGCCGATGGTCGTAAAGGCGCGCTCGCCCTTGTCGAGTCTCTCAAAACCTATGCAACCTATCATGGGTTGCGAACCGAAGCTTTCCCATTTGAAATCCTGCTTGCCCTCGTAACCCAAGAAAAACTAGAGGATGCCAAGGTTATAAAAACAGAACTCTTGTTAAGCGACACGCTGCTGCGCGTTGCGCGGCGCATGCGGGGCGAAGATATCACGTTATCCCTTCTTTACCCCGGATGGACGTTTAAACCGGCACGGCAAGACGTACTCACAGGATTAGTCTCGGCAATTCAACAAAACAAGCTAACTGACTATTTTTTTGCCATCGCCCCAACTGACCCAACTTATCATCGTCTTGCCGAAGAATTGAAACGTTATCGTGAGCTTGCCGCACAAGGCGGATGGGCAGCGGTGCCTGCAGGTCCAACGTTAAAACCCGGCATGACAGATGCGCGCATTGTTGCCGTGCGCGATCGCCTGAAAGCGGAAGGCTATGACGTGCCGCAAGAAGAAAACGCATCGCTCTATTCTTCTGCGCTTCAAGCCGTAGTCATTCAATACCAAGAACGCAACGGTCTCGACGCCGATGGCAATATTGGCGCGAAATCTATTGCTGCCATGAATATTTCCGCTGAAAAGCGGATTGACCAAATTATTGCGACGATGGAGCGCATGCGCCATATGACCTACGAAACGGAAGGTCGTCGCATTCGGGTCAATATCGCCGCAAGCCGCATCGAAATCCTCGACGATGGCCAACGTATTTATGAAGCGCCAGTTGTCCTTGGACGTCCGGATCGCCGCACGCCCTTTATCAATAGCGAGATCCGCAGCATCGTCTTTAACCCTCCTTGGAACATACCCGATAGCATTGTTCGCAAAGATATCTTGCCAAAGTTGCGCAAGGACCCACAGTACCTGCAAAAAATGGGTTATGCGATCAAAGAAAATGAAGACGATCCCTATGGCACAACCGTGGATTGGAGCGATGTAGAAAACGCGGTATCAACCCTGCGCCTGCGCCAACCCCCTGGCGAGATGAATGCGCTTGGTCCGATTAAGTTCGATTTCGACAACGACTTCGCCGTATACCTCCACGGCACGCCAAAGAAAAAACTGTTTGATCAAGCCGAACGCCACCTGAGTTCGGGTTGTGTACGTCTCAAAGAGCCAGAGCTTTTTGCAACGTTCGTAACCTCACCCAAAGACGGTTCATGGGATATCGATGCCGTTAAGGAAAAAATCGCTCAACGCGGAACACGAACGCTTCGTTTAGCAGACCCCGTACCGCTCGCAATTGTGTACGATACGGCGTACTTCAGGGCGCCAGACGCACCGTTATCTTTCGCACGCGACATATATGGATACGATAGACTGCTCATCGATGTCCTAAACGCCTCTAACAAGCGGTAAAGGATGCGCGAAGCCATACATATGTAACCATTTGAATTATAATCGTTTTTCTTACTAATTCCTTGACTAAAGCATGGACTCTCTCTATTCTTGTGGCTCTTTGAACCACAACTGAGGAGCCCTAGCCATGTATAAAAAAACTGCCCTTCTTCTCGTCGCGCTGGCCAGCCTTTCAGCATCACCAGCTATGGCCGAACCCATGACTTGCATTGAAATCTCGAACAATGACATTGCCGCACTCTTCACACGGTGGGAAGCTTCCCTTCATACAGGCGATGCAGACAAAGTTGTCGAGAACTATGCAAAAAACGCCGTTCTGTTGCCCACGGTCTCTAACAAACCAAGAAAGACGCCAGATGAGATTAGGGATTATTTTGAACACTTTTTGCAAAAAAAACCTAAAGGCAAGATTGACACGAGCACCATCCATATCGGATGTAACGAGGCGTTTGACGTCGGCACCTACACATTTGAGCTCACCGGCTCTGATGGCTCTGTGACTAAAGTGCCTGCGCGTTATACCTTTATCTATCAACTTGTGAAGAACAAGTGGCTGATCACGCATCATCACTCTTCGGCTATGCCAGAAAAAGTAACGGCTGGCGCTCCCGGCGAAGCAAAGCATTGACCTTAATAAACCTGACACAAGAAAAAGCGTGTATGTTCTCATACACGCTTTTTTGTCGAACAATTTTTAGCTCTTTTTCCAGTACCCACTTAGGTCAATAATCCCAAAGCCACATTCTGCCGTGCGCACGCGCGGCTCAACATCGCAAGCATTGATGATATAACCGTTATGGCTTCGCACCAGATCGCGCCAAAGGGCCGCCATCGACTCCGACAAAACAATATCGTCAAAGATGACGTATTTCGGACGCAACAGCGCCGCATAGGATGCGTAATGCATCATGGTCGGCTCATATTCATGCGCGGCATCGACAAACAGAAGATCGATGGGCTTATTATCACAAAGATCAAGCACCTTTTGGAACACATCCTTGCGCCCCGCATCGCCGATAAGGCGGTGAAGTCCGGGAATCTCAGGATAGTCGCGCGTGCGGTCCGCGATATCCATGGTAACCAAAAGCTCCATGTGCTCGCCCATCCCTTGCACCATGGCCGAGGCGGACCAGCCATGCTCTGTCCCAACCTCAACCACGCGGCGCAGCTTAAGGTGGCGCAAGAACCCCGCAAGGAAATGATAATAACCATCCCCCGGCATCCCCGGTTGTGTGGACAAAAGCTTAATATCAATCTTCTTACCCTCTTCATACGCGGCGCGCACAAGGGCCTCAAGCTCCGGGGAACTCTTTGTCTTGGTATTAGCCAGAACATGCCGCTCAATCGTGAAAGGGATAGCTTTTCGTGCGCCATCCGATCCAACAATTTCGTACACACGCCCGTTCAGCTTTGGATTGGTGTTATCACTCGCCGAAAGGAACAGATAGGGCGGCTGAAGGAAATAACGCCCACCGCCATATTCAAACACCTGTCCGACATCTGTGACTGGCACAAGCTTCTTCCCATCCTCATACACCTCAACCACGTCTTGATCCGGCACCTCATGATGCTGCCAGAACCCCGGCAGAACCAAGCACCACGAATAACCGCCATGATGACGGAACCACGCATCGACATCAACAACCATGGCGCGTCTACGCGCCAAACGATCTTCAATCTCTTGATAATTCTTTTGCTTGATCTTTTTCGACTCTTCGGCGAGCGCAACCTTGTTGCCCTTGCCGTCCGATATTTCATACTTCTTTCCGTTTGTAAGCGGATTTGTATTTCCGGGCACAGAGAACAAGAAATAATGAACCCAATGCGAATAACGCCCATTCCCGATGGAAATAATCTCGTTATGCGGTTTGTGCGCCAGTGGAAGTGGGACACCGTCTTCAAGCAAGATCAGGGTCGACTTAAAGCTATCGTCCATATCATCGCCGGAGACATCCGGGAAAACGTCTTTCAAACCATCAACACGCCACGCAAATTCTTCATACGGATAATAATATAAAACGCTCATCGCCATCTAACCTTTCTT
>CAYZXV010000011.1:0-15235 GCA_964482525.1 uncultured Rhodospirillaceae bacterium
GAGGGGATTGCACCGCTCTTTTGGCAAGACTTCTCAAAAGCGGAAGATGTTGCCGTTGTCTTACCTAGACCCTTACCCAGCCATTTGCGCGACTTCGGCGGCGAAGTCGGTTTCGGCTTTCTCGATGCCTTCGCCCAGCTGATAGCGGACAAAGCCGGAGAGCGTCACAGGCACGCCAAGCGTCTTGGCGGCGTTAGCAACCACGTCCTTGATCTTGCTTTCGCCATCGACCACGAAGACCTGCTCCATGAGCACAACTTCTTCGTAGTACTTGCGCAGGCGACCATCGACCATCTTGGCGATGATGTCTTCGGGCTTGCCAGAGGCGCGGGCCTGATCCGCAAGCACGTTGCGTTCACGCTCCAGAGCCGAGCTGTCGACGTCAGCGATAGTGAGCGCTTCGGGGCGCGCAGCGGCGACATGCATCGCGATCTGCTTGCCAAGCTCCATCAGCTTGCCTTCGTCAGCGGTGGACTCAAGCGCGACGAGCACGCCGATTTTGCCGAGACCAGCGGCAATCGCATTGTGCACATACGACGCAACCACGCCGTTCGTGACGCTGAGCGTCTTCATGCGGCGCAGATTCATATTCTCACCAACCGTGGCGATCAGCTGGGTCAACTCTTCCTGAACCGAGCGACCCGTGGCGGGATACGCCTTGGTCTTCAGATCTTCGATGTCGTTCGCACCGGCGAGCGCAACCTGCGCGGCGTCGGCGGCGTACTTTTGAAACTTGTCATTGCGCGACACGAAATCCGTTTCGGCGTTCACTTCAAGCGCGACGGCTTTCTTGCCCTGCGCAGCGACGGCCACAAGACCTTCGGCAGCAACGCGGCCAGCCTTTTTCGCGGCGGCGGAGAGGCCCTTCTTGCGCAGCCAGTCAATGGCGGCTTCCATGTCGCCGTTGGTTTCAGTAAGCGCCTTTTTGCAATCCATCATGCCCGCGCCGGTTGACTCGCGCAGATCCTTGACCATTGTTGCGGTGATTTCAGCCATTGGAAACACTCCCTCGTGATTGTTGTATGAAAAAGGTCTGGGTCATGGGTCGAGGATCATGGGTCTAGGAAATATAACGGCTAAGACAGTGAGAAATATCTTTCATTGCCTTTTCCGCAATCCCTCCTCGCCCCATGACCCTCGACCCCAGTCCCTATTAGACCTTCGTTTCGCTTGCCGGAACCTTGGTCGAAGCGCCGATATCTTTGCCGCTCGCGATCACTTCGGCCTCGATGCCATCCAAAACGGCCTGAGCCGCCAGATCGCAATACAGGTCGATGGCGCGCGACGCGTCGTCGTTGCCAGGGATTGGCAGCGTGATCTTGTCGGGGTTCGAGTTCGTATCGATCACCGCAACGACGGGGATGCCAAGCTTCACGGCTTCCTCAATCGCCAGATTTTCTTTGCAAGTGTCGATCACGAACAGGATGTCGGGCGTGCCGCCCATATCCTTGATGCCACCCAGCGCCTGCTCCAACTTGTCGCGGTCGCGGGTCATTTCAAGGATTTCTTTTTTCGTGAACTTGCCAGCAGCGGCGCTAAGCTTTTCATCAATTTCGCGCAGACGCTTGATCGACTGCGAAATCGTTTTCCAGTTGGTGAGCATGCCGCCCAGCCAACGATGGTTCACATAATACTGGCCGCAACGCTTGGCGGCTTCGGCAACCTTGTCCTGTGCCTGACGCTTGGTGCCAACGAACAGCACGCGACCACCACTGGCCGCCGTGTCGCGCAGCTGCTGCAGGGCGCGCTGGAACATGGGGACGGTTTGCTCAAGGTCGATGATATGCACGCCTGCGCGCACGCCAAAGATATAGGGATACATTTTGGGGTTCCAGCTGCGGGTCTTGTGACCAAAATGGACGCCAGCTTCGAACAACTCTTTCAATGTCACGACAGGAACTGCCATGGCTCTTACTCCTTTTTTCCGGTTATGCCTCCATGCGTCGTGTGCGTTTTCCAAAAGAAAACACCGGATGGCTGATGGGGATGTCTCCCCCACCGGGCCTGACGCATGTGCGTGTTCGCCTGGTCACCTCGACCAAACGTAAGGGGGGTTCTAGCGGAGGACTTCGGGGAAAACAAGGCAGAAAGTGTTAATAAATTAACCTTTACCCTGCATAAAACGTCATAAACTTCTGGTGATTTAACGGCAAGCCCCCAGAGACTGCGCGCATGGGCATTGGTTGAGACGACGTCACGCCCTGCCCAATCGTCCCACCGCCAAAACGCCGCCGTCCATCAAGGCAGGCCGCCAGATCCAGCATAAGCCCATCATTTTGGCGTGAGCCATGAATATGGTCTTCCTGGTCCTGCCGTTCCTGAAGGTTCGGTTCAACGATATGCAAGCCCCGGCTGTTATGGTGTGGGGCAAGCGAAATGGACTGCACCGTGATTGCCAATTCACGCCCTTTGTGAACGATGGGGGTCTCAATCCCAAAACCTACGCACAGCTGCTTTAAAAGTCCGACAAACGCGTTGTTGTCCCCCTGTTGAGCCACAGCCCAGGCGGTAATTTCGCCTTTATAATCGGCAAAAGCCTTAAGCATTGGCTCTAAGCTCTCGCTGGGCATTCCAACGGCACGGCGGTCCATATACCCTATAACCGTGATTGGTTTTTGGGAAAAAGGGTCGCTTTGAAACGCGATCAAAACACCATCTTGATCGTTATCGTTAAGTTTGCCTGCAAGAAACTCAATATGATGAGGATTTTGTCCGACCGAAGACAGATAATGGCCTTCAGGCACAAAAATGGCCTTATTTGACGGAGCTGTATGGTTCTTATTCATTATTAAAATCCATCTGTTGAAATATGCGGCTATTTTAGTGTTAATTTGCCATGAAAGCAATTAAATGACACCTGTTTATTCAGTGCAAAAGACCTATTTCGCTGCGCGGGTGAGTGCCCTTAACCATCTGGGTCTTGGGCGTTTGGCCCTCTGCGCCCTCAGCCACATAACGCGGGTCGGGCGCGGGGTCAGGCCCCTGATTGTTCCGGCATGATGGCCTGCTGCCTCGCGCTCAATGACAAAAAGGGGCATGCCCTTTTCGATAAAAATGACGACAGATGACTTGCTTGAGAGCGCCTGAGGAAAAAGCGGCGAGCCTTTAACGGGCTTCACCACCCCATGATCGGGCGCGACGACATGACCTTCTAAAAGGTCGCCACCTTCAAGGGCGCTGAGGATTTCGCATAAAACTTTCCCGCAAGATACCGCCTGATGCGGTTTGACGTGCAGGTCCGTAACCCAGCAATCATGCTCGGCATAGACAATCTGCATGGCCGAGCGACCAACGGACTCTTGGGCCATAAGGGGAAACTGATCACGTGGGGAGAGGCGGAGGTTTGATAAAGAGGCCATGGATCACAGGGATGCTGAGACATGTTTCCGGCTCTGTAACCCAAAGCGCAAAACGAATCAAGTTATATTGCTGATTCAAAAGAATATTACGCTGCACCGCAGCATAAAAGACTCAGGTTACACGCCCTTTTTACATTTGTATGCAGATGGGGCTGGATAGCATGTTTCTTTGTCACACAAGGGATGGTATGAACGGTTACTGTCAAACCGGGTAAATCCCGTCATTGCAACTGACGGATTTTGTTTGGTTTCACTATGGGTTTCAATCAAACTTTTTCTGGGCCCCGGATCATCACCCTGCCGCCGCTTCGCGCCGACAGGTCTCGTCCGGGGTGACGATTACGGGATGGTGTTTCTCAATCCCGTCACCCCGGGACACTTTCTTTTCGCTGACTGCTTGGGAAGCGAAAGAAAGTTGAACCGGGTCTCAGGAAAAGGTTGGTTTACAGTCAACCCAAATATGTCCCGTTATCACATATGAGGGATTCTGTTTGGTTTCTCTGTAAGTTGAACCATGTATGATCATGAGCTTTACCTCATGTCGTCTAACATTTAAGGCCCAATAAGAATGTCCGGATTATCCGCCCCTGATCGCCTTTCTTTGACCGACAAGCTCCGCCTGATCAACTGGGGCCTTGTGGGCATTATCGCGCTTATCGGCCTCATTGGCATCGCGTTGCTTTTCTCCGCAGGCGGAAAAAGCTGGGACCCGTGGGCGGCGCCTCAGTTTGTGCGCTTTGCTCTTGGGTTCGGGTTGATGCTCATCTTGGCCCTTGTGGATGTGCGCGTGTGGCTGCGCACGGCCTATCCTCTTTACGGCGTAATGTTACTGCTATTGATTGTTGTTGAAATCATGGGCCATGTTGGCATGGGCGCGCAGCGTTGGATTAATCTCGGTTTCTTTGTTCTACAACCTTCCGAACTTATGAAAATTACGCTCGTGATGGCCTTGGCCAAATATTTCCACGGGCTCGACCCGGAAGAAATTGGCCGTCCGACCATGTTGGTTATCCCCCTTCTCATGGTCGCAGCGCCCGTTGGGCTTGTCCTCCTTCAACCGAACCTCGGCACCGCGACGCTCTTGCTGCTCGCCAGCGCGGGAATCTTTTTTGTCGCAGGCGTACGGTGGTGGAAGTTCGCGCTCGCGCTCGCCCTTGTCTGCGCGGTGTTGCCGATTGCCTGGAACCATCTGCACGATTATCAAAAAGCGCGCCTAATGACCTTTCTTGATCCCACGGCCGATCCGCTCGGCGCGGGATATAACATCATGCAATCGCAAATCGCGTTGGGCTCCGGCGGTCTGTTTGGCAAAGGGTTCGGCATGGGCACACAAAGCCAACTTCAATTCCTTCCTGAAAAACACACGGACTTTATCTTTGTTGTATTAGCAGAGGAGTTCGGCCTGTTTGGCGCGTTGTTCCTTCTGCTTCTCTATGCTACCGTCCTCACCTATGGCTTTATGATTGCCTTTTCAAGCCGCAACCAATTCGCACGATTAACAGCCTTTGGGCTGACCCTCAGCTTTTTCCTGTATGTTTTTGTGAATGTCGGGATGGTCACAGGCACCATTCCCGTCGTGGGCATCCCCCTGCCCCTCGTATCTTATGGTGGCACCGCCATGATGACTCTACTTATCGGCTGCGGTCTCCTTATGGGCCTTTCGGTTCATAAAGATGTGCGCATCCCGCGCTCTGGTTTTGGCGATTTCTGATCGAATCGTTGCGCTCATCGTTTATGAGAGCGTATCTAAGGGTGTTATGAACAAAACACTCTCTACCTTTGCTGCCTTCCTGCCGCTGTGGCCGGTTCTGTCTTTTCTCGATGCGAACAAGAATGAATCTGGGCTCATGCCCTCATGGTTTGCTGAGATCGCCTTGTGGTACTATCTTGCCCTTGGGTTCTTTTATCTTCTTGTCCGAACCTTAAGAGGGGAACAGTCTGCAGAACGCGCGACCCTGACCGCACTTGTCATCACAACGTTCGCCTCGTTTCACTTTAACATTAAAATGGCCCTTGGCCTTCAAAGCGAAGCGTGGGCCCTTGGGATCTGGGCCAGCCTTGCGATCATCATCGCAGTAGCTGTGTGGTTCTTGATGCGTATTGAGAAAGCTCGCAACGCGCTTGGCCTTTTTGCAGCCTATGTCTGTCTATCCAGTATTGGCGCCCTGATTTACGACTCTGGCGATATCGTTTGGATGCCATCGAAACAAGAGATGCCCGCACGTTATCGCGAAAAAACCGTTCCCATCGAGGCCATTGCCAAGGCCGATAAACCCAATGTGTATGTCTTTATCTTTGACGCCTATATGCGTAGCGATTGGTTAGCCCGTGCCTATGGTTTTGATAACAGTGCACATCTAAACGCGCTTGAACAGGCTGGCTTTTTTACGGCGAGAGAAAGCCGGTCGACCTTTCCCGTGACGCGCTATTCCATCAACGCGTTTTTAAACCCAGACCTTACCGCGCTCGCGCCCAAAGACATGATTGAAAAACTTCATGCCTCGCAAAGCTATACCGCCCATGAAAAAGGATCAGCCCAGCGCCAGTTCGAAGCTATGGGATACACCGTCGCCATGCGACCACACACCGGCGCGGCTGGCACAGCGTGCGATCCTTATTGCCTTGTGACGCGTCCGCCTGTCACCTTGATGCAAGTCCAATATGCGAAGACGCTGCCAGTCTATGACTTCCTCAAACGCTTTTTTCCGGGTGAAGTGTGGCGTTGGCTTGCCAGCGTCCCCAATGATCCCGGACAGTCTCTTGATCACATGCCCGAAGGACTTCCTGCCCCTTATGTGCTCATCTCTCACCTTATGATCCCACACCCTCCCTACGCGCGAGAGGCAGATTGCTCGATGCGCATGGATGCCGATTTTGAATACGAAGGTAATGACTCCTCTGCGCTTGACATCGATACCGTTCGCACCCTCTATCTCAATCAAATCCAGTGTGCGAACAAACGTATGCTAGCTATTGCAAAGCGCCTTGAAACCGCTGATCCAAACGCGCTTGTGCTCTTTGTGTCCGACCATGGATGGAAAAGCCATCTCGCCGCAGACGAGACAATCAGAACCAATCCAGATACATATCGGGCCCATACGCGCTTTTCCAACTTCTGGGCCGCAAAACTTCCAGCGGCTTGCCAAGACCATCTTTCGCACCGTATATCTTTTCCTGATACACTGCCTGTGGTGCAAGCCTGCCTCCGTGGGGACAATCCGTCCTTTATGCCCTATAAAGCCTATTCCGTGGGTCGGAACAAAACACCCATTGATGAAACCCCCGGCCTGCAAAAGGAGCCGTAACCTATGAAGACACTTGCCCTCACCTTTATTGCCGTGTTCGCCCTCATGCAGCCTGCATACGCCTATATTGATCCCGGCACTGGCAGTTTGATTATTCAAGGCCTGGTGGGCGCGGCCTTGGCGGCCACCTTGTTCCTTCGCCAAATTCGCGATAAGATTACCGCTGTTTTCAGCAAGCTTCGCAACAAAAAGAACGCCAACGACGGTGACCATGCCTAATCCGGCTCAAGCCTTATCGTTTCGCGATCCAGCGGGACGCGTACGCGTAAGTGAGGAGACGGTTTTGCGCCTTGTCTCGACCGACGGCGCCCAAGCATGGGAACTTTATGCTCAAAGCCCAACCCTCGACCACTTTCGCAAAGAGGGACGCCTGATCACCTTTGAGTCCACTGCCCACGAACATCATGCGCCGTTTCCTGCGTCCGCGCGGGACAAAGCCTATGGCCTTTATAAACACCCCAAAATTTCTTTTCCCAATTACCCGCACGAATGGCCAAGCGCTATGCTCGCGGAGGCCGGACACCTGACTCTCGATCTTGCCGAAGCCCTTTTGTCCGAAAACGCGCAAGTCAAGGACGCCACGCCCTTTAACGTTATGTTCGAGGGTCCCTGTCCCGTTTTTATTGATGCCTTGTCGTTCGAGCGGCGCGAACCCGCCGATGCGCTCTGGCTTGCTGAGGCGCAATTTTTACGCACCTTTGTGTTTCCTTTGCTGTACGCCGGGCGGCTCAAGATGCCTTTGGCCTCTGTCTTTCTAAGCAACCGCGAGGGCCTGACCACCGATCAGGCGCTTGGCCTTCTTGGTCCCTTTGAGCGGTGGAAACCTTCGGTCCTTTTAGCCATCACGCTGCCCGCGCTTCTCGACCGCCGCGCCAAAACGACATGGACCGAAAAAGGGGTGAAGGCTGTGCGCGCCCAAGAGCGCACGCCGCAAGAAGCACTGTATATCCTCGGCGCGCTTTTTAAGCGCCTACGCAAGCTTTTGATGAAGGCCTATCACGAATCCAAGGACTCGCACTGGTCGCACTATGGTGCGCGCCGCCATTATACGGACGAGGCCACCGCTTTTAAGAAAGCCTTTGTCGAAGATTGCCTAAAAAACGTTGAACCATCGCGGACACTTGATATCGGATGCAATCTGGGCGAGTTCACACGGCTTGCTGCCAGCTATGGAGCCGTCGTCGCCATCGACAGCGACCCCGATGTCGTCGGTTCGCTTTGGCACATGGCGAAAGAGGAAAAGCTTCCTATCCTACCCCTCGTCCAAAACATCGCAGCCCCAACCCCGGCCACTGGATGGGCGTATCAAGAAACAACGTCATTCCTTTCCCGCGCAAAGGACGGGTTTGACTGTGTCATGATGTTGGCCGTTCTTCACCACATTCTGGTGAGCGAACGCATCCCCCTGAGCGATTTGATCGATACGGTCGCAAACCTCACCACAGACTCCCTGATTATCGAATATGTGGACCCCAAAGACCCGATGTTTATCTCGATCGCGCGAGGCCGTGACGATCTGTTTTCCGACCTATCCGAAGCCTCGTTCCGTCATGCCTTAGAAAAGCATTTTATGGTTGTTCGGACGGCCCCCGTCCCCGGCTTGCCCCGGACCATGTTCTTCGCCCGAAAAAAATAAGAGCCGATTCGCTACTTTTTTTGGGTAGCTACCCATAATGGGTAAGTTCTTACCCATTATGGGTAATCCGTTTGATTTTCATAACGTTTTTTTGAAAAATAGCTGCATGAAAGTTTTTAAAAGCCGCCAATTTTCGAGTATCCTATAGGAAGAGAAGGAGAGCAAAGGCCACGGGCCACCGCCCCCTTCCCCAAAGAAACAGATAAAGGAATATGCCGTGATTGTAGAACTGACCCCCAAAGCTTACCTCGCCCTTTGCGCCCTTGTTCGCGATGCGCTTGAGGTCCAGAGCGACGCCACCGAGATCCTCGAAGGTGTTGCCGAAGAGCTGATGGGTGCGACCGCCGGGGGTATGATCTCCTCCGAGCTTGCCGAGAATCCCAAGCGCCTAGAAGCCCTACGCCGTGGCGGCTTTCTAGCCTAAGCTGGCTTTATCCCACAATTTGGACCTGCTGGAATCCCTCGTCAGAGGGATTTTTGCGCGTGCGCGATTCTATTGACGGAAATATCCCAAATCCGTAAGAATTACACACATGGAACAAACCAGCGAACCAACGGGCTGGGTCGCGCATCTACGCGCCCTTATGACCGAAAAGGGATTTAACCCACGCAGCCTCTCGCTGAAAGCCGGGCTGAATGCCACGGCGGTGCGCGACATTTTGGAAGGCCGCGCGAAATCGCCGCGCTATCACACCATCATGGCGCTCGCCGCTGCGCTGGACGTGCCACCGCATAGCTTGATGGATGCCCTGCCCCAACCGGTCAACGACGCGCCAGCCTTGCAAGCCACCAAGATCACCAAAACGCCGCGCGCACGCTCTGCCGCCGTCCTTCGCGCCACACCGCGCAAAACCCCAACCGCCGCGAATAAAAACACGCGCGAGGGGACAAGCACGACAAATGCGCTTATGGATGATGATGATCTTGATCTGCTGACCGATGTGATTGCCAAACTGCAAGAGGCGGCTGCGGATTATAAGCAGAACCTAAAGCCCCCCGATTTTGCGGCGATGGTCACGACCCTGTACGCTCACGCGCAATCCGTCGCCGCCGCGCGGGAAAAAGCGGAGATTGAATCTCCTGCCCGCCATCTTGTCGCCTATGAAGCGCTTCGCGCCCGCGCCGCCAAAAAGGATGAGTGAAGGACATAAGGGACTCTCCCCCTCGTTCTTTAAATCCAAGTGAACGCCCCTTCCTAGACCCTAGACCCACGCGCCACAATCCCCTATGCTGGGCGGATCATGACCATTCCCGCACCTTTACAACGCTTTATTATCCCCGATCTTCCCACCACGGACGAGCTTTTGCCCTATTTGCGGCAGATCGACGCCAACCGCTGGTATTCCAATTTCGGCCCCTTAGCCAATCTGTTCGAAGAACGGTTTGCCGAAACCATGGCGCTGGCCCATGGCGGCGGCACGCCCCAGCATTGCGTCGTGATGTCTTCGGGCTATTACGCGCTGAATGTCGGCCTGCGCCTGCTGGGCGTTCAGGAAGGCATGAAGGTCCTTATCCCATCTGTGACATTTCCCGCCTGCCCGCTTGCGGCCCAGAATATTGGCGCGGAGTCGGTCCTCTCTGACGTTGATCCCCAAAGCTGGCTGCTCACCCCCGCCATCGCGCGCGCCGCAGCAGAGCGCAACAAGATCGACGCTGTGATGCCCGTGTGCGTCTATGGCATGGCCGCGCCAGCCGAGGAATGGGACGCTTTCACCCGCGATACAGGGATTCCTGTCCTCATCGATGCCGCCGCGGCCATTGAATCGCAACGTTATCTGCAACGCGGCGCGGTGGCGCACAGTCTGCACGCCCTCAAACCCTTTGGGATTGGCGAAGGCGGCCTGCTCATCACGCCGGATTTCGAGACGGCAACAAAGGCGCGGCAATACATCAATTTCGGCATGAAGGACCGCATCACCTATATCGGCGGCGAGAATGCGAAGATGAGCGAATATCATGCCGCCGTGGGCCTCGCCCAAATGGATCGATGGGAAGATATCAAGCGCCGCCGCATGGGCGTGCTTCAAACCTATTTGAAAGTTGTAGAGGGTATTGACGGCATGATGCCGCACCCCGCCCTGACCCAGACGGTGCCAAGCTGCCTCATGGTCACGCTGGACAAACCCGTTTCGGCGGCGCTGTGTCAAACGCTGCAAAAAAACAATGTCGCGGCGCACCGGACCTACTTGCCGCCGCTGTATGCGCATCCGCATTTTGCCGGGATGAAAATGATCGCGCCTGATGGCCACCTGACGACCGATCGCGCCGCCATGACGGGCAGCGAGCATATGGACAAATATGTCCTTGGCCTGCCCTTCCATTCGTTCCTTCAGGAAAGCGATATGCGCACGATCGCCGCAACGATTGCGAAGCACCTAGCCGCCGCATAGGCGAGCGGGGCCAATGATTGAGCTTACCATTGTTCTGTAGCATAACCTTTTAAAAGCACGTTATACACCCCGCCCCTAACCCCTCCCCAAGGGGAGGGGGATGCCTCCGTTATTGCGGAGAGAATGCTTTTAAAATTTTAACGTTAAAGAGACTCTCTTTCCGTAAGCACGGTAGAGTCCCCCTCCCCTTGGGGAGGGGTTAGGGGCGGGGTAAAAAGGGTGGCGGGGTAGAAGAGAGATAGGGAGTAGTCAGAACCGACCGCATCTAGGTCCGTGTGACGACTTTGTTGCGCCCGGTTTGCTTGGCTTCGTATAGCGCGGCATCGGCACGCTCAATAAATGCGTCACGCTCTTCGCTGGGCACATATTGTGTCGCGCCTAGCGAAATGGTGACGATGCCAAGCGTTTCGTTCGTCCGCCGCCGCCGCACCTGCTTCGTCGCCAAAATATTACGCAGCATATTGCCCACACGCTCGGCATCCGTCACGGTCGTTTGCGGCAGAAGGATCACAAACTCCTCACCACCATAACGGGCGATGATATCGCGGCCCTTTAAGTTTTCAACCAGCGTTTTTGCCACAAGTTTCAGAACTTCGTCGCCGATGAGGTGGCCATAGGTGTCATTGAACTTTTTGAAATGATCGATATCGCACATCAACATGGCCAAGGGCGTTCCGTTATCCACAGCCTCCTGAATGACCCGTTCGATCTCAGCGTCAAAAAATTTGCGGTTACCAATGCCCGTAAGCGGGTCGGAGAGCGAAGCCTTGCGCACCTCGTCAAGATTATAGCGCATCTCCGTCAGTTCTTGCGTCGATTGCGCCAGCTGGTTTTGCAAGCGCTGATTTTGTTCGGCCATCACGCGCGTTTCACTCGCGACTTTTGAAACTGCGTCGCGAATTTGATCGAGGGAAAGATCCCCCTGCAGTGAACCGGAAAACGTATCCAGTGTTTTGTTGTATTGCGCAGAGTCTCCCGCAGACTTAGCCAAAACATTCATCACATTGTTAATCTCGCTCGTGATGTTGTCGGCGGTAGAGCGCAGGACCCTGTTTTCTGCCTCGAGGCTGAGATGTGCGAGAAAAAGTTCGGAGCATTGCGATTGGGTGAGCCTTCCATCATGCTGGGAAAGCAAGACATCCATCGCCATACGCAAGTTCGGATTTGCGTTTGAAAAATATGCGTAGAACACCGCAAAATTATCAGGCGTCGGCGGCAGTTCTTGCTGCGCAAGCCAATCCATCGCCAGCGAGGCCCACCGACTGGGTGTGTTTTTTCCTTTATCCTCTGCACCTTGGCTTTCGGCCATTCTTCGCCTCTTTCAACACAATCTCGATTCGAACCCTTAAAGGAACGTAAGAGAAAACCAGCCTTTTGTATAGGCCCTCCGCCACGCTTATGCCTTTGGCTGACCTTCACTTAAAAGGTCTTTAACCTTCGCTGCCAATTGCTTAAGCGAGAACGGCTTACTCAAAAAGTGGATTTCTTCACCGGACTTAAACTGTTCACGCAACCGATCCTCGGTATAGCCTGACACAAACACGACCTTAATGCCCGGCCAGTTTTGTTTAATATGTTTATAAAGGGTCGGCCCGTCCATTTGCGGCATGACGACATCCGTGACCGTAAGGTCGATTTTCGCGCCATGTTGTTTGAGAACCTCTAGAGCCTCTTCGCCGCTGCGCGCCTCAAGAACGTTGTACCCTTTGTTCTTGAGCGCGCGAACCGAAAACACACGCACGGCATCTTCATCTTCAACCAAGAGAATCGTCCCCGCGCCTGTAAGATCAGGGCCTGGTTTGTCCTCTTGCTCGTCGTTCGCCGGTAGTTGAGCCCGGCGAGCCGCTTCTTGATCTGCCAAAACGGGCAGATAGACAGTGAACCGCGTTCCCTTCCCGACCGTGCTTTCCACATCGATAAAGCCACCCGTTTGGCGCACGACGCCGTAAACGGTTGCAAGCCCAAGGCCTGTGCCAGAGCCGACTTCTTTGGTGGAAAAGAACGGCTCGAATATGCGCTGGATAATCTCCTTTGGAATGCCACAGCCGGTATCGGTCACTTCGATGCCGACATAGCGTCCCGGCGGCATTTCATCCTGTTGCCCATGGATAGAGGGCTTCGTTTGCATATGATTGAACGTGCGGATCGTCACGCTTCCGCCATCGGGCATCGCATCGCGCGCGTTGACCACAAGGTTGGTTATCACCTGCTCAAGCTGCCCTTGATCGACCTTCACAAGGCCGATATCGCGGCCATGAGTCATATTCAGGATAATATTCGCGCCAATCAATCGCCGCAGCAGGTTTGTAAGCTCTGACACAACATCGACAATATTAATGACTTTGGGCTGCAACGTCTGCTGGCGCGAGAAGGCAAGCAATTGCCGGACAAGGTTCGCGGCGCGGTTGCCGTTCTGCTTGATCTGCATAATATCTGTAAAGCTTTGATCACCTGGTTTGTGACGTTGCAACAGCAAGTCGCAGAACCCGATCATCGCAGTCAGCAGATTGTTGAAGTCATGGGCGACGCCGCCCGCCAATTGCCCCACAGCCTGCATCTTTTGTGACTGCGCGAATTGCGTCTCCATGCGCTTTTGATCGGTCACATCGATAAAATAGAGCATGAGCCCTTCTTGGGGCGCATCATCCTGCCCACCCGCACTGGCCGCGCCAAAGCGTTTGGCGAAGACATGGGCCACAATATCGCGATCAACCTTCATGCGCACTTCAAGAGGCCGGACAAGATCCGCCCCACCAAGCACACGCATCAACTCCGCCATCGCGTCGTTCTGGGCAGCGGCCGCAATTAAATCGGTGATCGGGCGGCTAATGACTTCTTCACGGCGATGGCGTGAGATTTTAAGGAACGCTTGGTTGCATTCCATCACGACGTATTTTGCATCAAGCAGCAAAATACCAATCGGGGCTTCGGCAAACAAACGTTGGAAACGGTATTCCGAAAGCGAAAGCGCCATCTGCCATTCACGTTCGGGCGAGAGATCACGCACGACAGAGCGGGTACGTAAAGACTTGCCATCCTCGCACACCACGACCGTTTGCGTGATCGCGGCGGGAAACAGGCTGCCATCCCGGCGGCGCAACACAACTTCGCCGCGCGTTTCGCCATAGGGTCCACCCGTAATGGCATAGGACGGTAGGTTGGCGGGCGTCTCGCTAAGAATATCGTGAATACGCACATCGCCCTTAACAAGCTCGTCTGGCGTGACCTGAAGCCATTCGGCAAGCGTCTCATTCACAAAGCGAAAGCGACCATGCTGGTCGACGGAATAGATGCCAACCGGCGCATGCGCCATAAAATCAATCAGCTTGTTTTGCTCTTCGCGCATGGCACGTTCCATACGGCGGCGCTCGCTGATGTCTTCGAAACGCCAATGGCAATACCGGTTATGCCCATCGATGGGCCGCGCAATAATACGCCGCCATTCCACGATGCGCCCCCCATGCATGACCGGAAGGTCCGCGATGATCGATTGCCCTTTGTTCAAATTGTCGCAAAGCTGATCGAACTTCTGCGCCGTCTCTGGCGTCGCGCCAAGCCGCTTACGCAGGGCCGCCATGGCCGATTGATGGCCCAGATCGATCCACCCGCGAAAGGCGCGATTGGCCATCACAACATGCCCGGCGCTGTCGATGATAAGCTGGGGCGTGAGCATGCTGTGGAACGCTTCGCGCAGCAGGATTTCTTCTCCTGCATCGTCGTGGATATGCTTGATCTGCCACCAGACGGCGGCGGACATGCCAAGCAGCGCAAGGGTTAAAAGGCCCCCGACAAACATCCCCGCCTGATCGCCTGCAAAATATGGCGCAAGCACTGCCACAAGGCCAAGCGCGGTCAGAACGGCAAGCCCCTGAAACATGCGGCGCATAAGGACAAGCTTTGTCCCGCCCCCACCCATCGGATAGACGCGGGGCGTCATCCAACGGACAAGCCGATCAAACCAAAGCTGAAAGAACCGATGCGTCACGCGCGCGCTCACAGAATTGAAAAACGAAGGCAAAGACAACCAAACGACCGCGCCGACGAATCGCGACGCATCGCCCATGAGTCATGCAACAAGAACGGTATGTAAGAAGTTAACGATTTCGATTTTTATTTATGGCGGAAGGTGATGCGGCCCTTGGTCAAATCATAGGGCGTCATTTCAACATTCACTTTATCACCAGCCAAAACACGTATGCGATTTTTGCGCATCTTACCGGATGTATGCGCGAGGACCTCGTGACCGTTATCCAGCTTCACGCGAAACATCGCGTTAGGCAGGATTTCGCTTACGATCCCTTCAAACTCCAGCAAGTCTTCCTTTGACATCGGCTTTCTTTCGTTCCTCAAATGACCCGCCATTGGGTCCGGTGCGGCGGAAAATGGCTCTTTTCAAGGCATTCGTCAAGCCGGAACGGAAAAAACGGCCCATGGCCTTGTGCAGCGTGGCAAACTGGCCTACAACCGCTGGCCATGACGCCCATCTGCACCACCCAAGAGCTGAAAAGCCTTTGCGACAAACTTTCCACCAGCGCGTTTGTCACC
>CAYZXV010000012.1:0-14814 GCA_964482525.1 uncultured Rhodospirillaceae bacterium
GACGATACCAGAGCGACGCGCCACAACGGCAACGCCGGAGTCGCGGGCCACAACGCCTTCCATACCGGTCCCTACAAGCGGCGCATCATTGCGCAGCAAGGGCACGGCCTGACGTTGCATGTTCGAGCCCATGAGGGCACGGTTGGCGTCGTCGTTTTCCAAGAAGGGGATCAGCGCGGCGGCAACGGACACGATCTGCTTTGGCGAAACGTCGATGAAATCGATTTCTTCGGCCGAAGCGACAATGTTTTCGCCGTTTTTGCGAGCAACAATCGTTTCTTTTACAAACTTACCGGTTTTATCAAGCTCGGAGTTTGCCTGAGCAATAGTGAACGGCCCCTCTTCCATCGCAGAGAGATAGACGACTTCATTCGTCACCTTAGCATTCTTGACACGGCGATAAGGGCTTTCGATAAAGCCATATTGATTGACGCGCGCATAGGTGGCCAGCGAGTTGATCAGACCGATGTTCGGACCTTCTGGCGTTTCAATCGGGCAGATACGGCCATAATGCGTCGGATGAACGTCGCGAACTTCGAAGCCTGCACGTTCGCGCGTCAAGCCACCCGGCCCAAGGGCCGAAACGCGTCGTTTATGTGTGATTTCAGAGAGCGGGTTCGTTTGATCCATAAACTGAGACAGCTGCGAGGAGCCGAAGAACTCACGCACTGCGGCAGCGGCTGGCTTCGCATTGATCAAGTCGTGCGGCATAACCGTGTCAATCTCGATTGAGCTCATACGCTCACGGATTGCCCGCTCCATGCGCAACAAGCCAAGGCGATATTGGTTCTCCATGAGTTCGCCAACCGAGCGGACACGACGGTTGCCCAGATGGTCGATATCGTCAATTTCACCACGACCATCCTTAAGCTCGCACATAATATGGACGATTTTTAAGATATCTTCTTTACGAAGGATACGAACCTGATCGTCTGTCTTAAAACCAAGACGCGCATTCATCTTCACACGGCCAACTGGCGAAAGGTCGTAACGCTCAAGGTCAAAAAACAAGCCGTGGAACATGGCTTCTGCAGATTCGACGGTCGGCGGCTCGCCAGGACGCATAACACGATAAATATCGATGAGCGCATCTTCGCGAGACATATTTTTGTCTGCGGCCAGCGTATTGCGGATGTAAGGTCCAACATTGACATGATCAATACCAAGAAGCTGAAGCTCCTTAAGCCCAGCTTTCTCAGCCTGTTCCAACACATCGGCGGTCAGCTCATCGCCAGCTTCGAAAAGGACGAGGCCCGTTGTACCATCAATCATATCGTTCGCAAGGTAAGAACCGATCAAGTTCTCAACCTGAACCAGAATTTCCTTTACGCCCTGCTCTGTCAGCTTGCTGATCAAGCGCGGGGTCATCTTAGTACCTTCTTCGGCAACGACCTTGCCTGACTTTGCATTCACAAGGTCAGAAGCGAGTTTTTGTCCCTTCAGACGCTCTGGGACAAAATCCGTTACCCAGCCATTCTTTGCCTTCCGGTAAGAAACTGTCTCGTAAAATGCACTTAAAATCTCCTCTTTTGACATCCCCTGAATTTCGTGGGATTCAAGCGGCTTGCCTGCCTTTTCACGCTTTGCACGAAGCTTTTCTGTCTCTGAACTATCAAGTGCATAAAGTAGTGTCGTAACGGGCAGCTTACGTCGACGGTCAATGCGAGCGTAAACGAGATCCTTCGCATCGAACTCAAAATCGAGCCATGAACCACGATAAGGAATAACGCGCGCTGCGAACAAATACTTGCCTGACGAATGCGTCTTGCCATGGTCGTGATCAAAGAACACACCGGGGCTACGGTGCATCTGGCTGACGATCACACGCTCCGTGCCGTTCACGACAAAGGTGCCGTTTGCCGTCATGAGCGGCATATCGCCCATATAAACATCTTGCTCCTTGATATCACGGATCGATTTGACCCCCGTGGTTTCATCCACGTCAAAAACGGTTAGACGCAGCGTAACCTTAAGCGGCGCAGCAAAAGTCATGCCGCGTTGCTGGCATTCCTCAACGTCATATTTCGGCTGCTCAAGCTCATAGGACACAAAATCAAGCACTGCACGCTCAGCAAAGTCACGGATCGGAAATACCGAACGCAACACTTCCTGAAGCCCCACGCGCTGACGATCCGCAGGCGCGACATTCATTTGAAGAAAGGCCTCGTACGAAGCACGTTGAACTTCGATAAGGTTGGGCATTTCTGCCACTTCGGGAATTCGTCCGAAGCTTTTGCGAATTTTCTTGATACCGCTTGAAATGCTGGAAACGCTGCTTTGCGCCATTTTACCCTCTTTATCCTTCGTTGATCCGCAAGCTATGCGGACGTTGGGGCCGTTCAGGTCCACGCCGAAACGCAAACACCGACAGCACGTGAACGCACGAAAGACGATTACCGCCGCCAGCCATATTAAAGGCAGCGCCAACTCGTTCTCATGTGTTGAAATGCGAACGGATCATGCCCCGGCAGCAACCCCATGACAAGAAATATATTTTTACGCAGCCAAGCAAAAATACAAGATATAATAGGAATATATTCCTATTATAATTTACATATAGGTTTATTCGGCTCCTTCGATCCAGCCCCCACCTAAGAGTCTGTCACCATCATAAGCAACTCCTCCCTGCCCCCTTGCAACCCCATATTGAGGGTGGTCAAAATGGATGCACGCCGAAATATTGCCAGTCTCATGACCATAAACCCATATACGCCCAGGCGAAGGGGTTTGCGACGAACGCAAACGAACATGAACTAAAGCCCCATCTGACGGCGTTTCTGGACCGAGCCAATTGACATCGCGCAGATAGACTCTTTGCTTTGCCAGTGACTCACGAGGACCTACAACAACTTGATTTTTTTCGGGATCGATTGCGACAACGAACAAAGGCTCATTATGATCTCCTTCTCGCTGGCCTAAGTTAAGACCTCTACGCTGCCCAACTGTGTAATACGCAACCCCATTATGTCGTCCGACAACAGCTCCAGTCCAATCAACAATTGAACCAGGGGTAAGCGCCTCTGGACGTCGAGCACGGACTATTTCCATATAGCGGCGATCTGGAACAAAACAGATATCCTGACTGTCCGGTTTTTGGGCAACCGCTATTGCATAACGTGCTGCAATCTCACGCACTGTTCTTTTGTCATAATCTGCCAAAGGCACACGAAGAAAGTTGAGTTGTGTCTGGGATAGTGCGAACAAGAAATAACTTTGATCTCGCGCTTGATCGACACCTTTATACAGATCAACACCACCTTGTGACTTAACCAAACGCACATAATGGCCAGTAGCAAGTGCCTCTGCCCCCATGGAGATGGCTTGGTCCATCAAAGCGCCAAGCTTAATAAAACGATTACACCTTACGCACGGGTTAGGCGTTTCTCCTTTCGCGTACGACAAGGCAAAATAATCTATAATTTCTTTAGAAAAGAGAGTTTTAAAGTCAAGATATGAATGAGCAATTCCCAAGTGGTCGGCAACACCGCGCGCATCTGGAAGGTTATCGCTATCACGCAAGAGCATAGTCAAGCCAAAGACCTCATGCCCCTGCTCTTTTAACAAAGCGGCGGCCACTGAGCTATCTACCCCGCCCGACATGGCCACCGCTATGCGCATCATATTTACTCAATATGAGAACGGATCATCCACATAGACTTATCGTTAGCGGCCAAATGTTGGGTCGCAAGATCTTGCGACACTAAATCGTCAAGATCGTCGGCTAAGTCTTCCGTTTCAACCAAACGTTTGCGTAGAAGCCCATATGATTCCAAAAGATCTTTTAACATAGCGTTCGCGGAAAGTGCTTTGGTTCCGGCTTCTTTAATAACCGTGTTCTGCAAAAACGAATCCATGCTTCCATCTGGCATAAGGCCCAAAGCACGAATACGTTCAGCTATGGCATCCGCTTGAGCGATAAGCGCGTTATACTGCTCTTCGAAAAAAGTATGCAACGGCCCAAAGTTTGGCCCCATCACATTCCAATGATAACCGTGTGTTTTGACCGCGAGAACATATGTATCACTCAACACAAGCGCGAGCTGTTTCGCCATCACGGGCTTTTCGTTCGAAGCGGAAGGCACCTTTGATTTTCCTGTCGTCTTTGCCATAGAAGTCCCCTTTCCTGTTTTTAGAATTATTCTAAACTCGGCGCCCATCAATGTAAAGGCCTCTGTGAGACGCATTGAAAGGATCGCGGCCCCTCCCTTCTCGCAAAGAGAGGAGCCCTCTGTAAAGGCCTTTGCTTATTCTAGCCCAGACCTTAGATTATGGAATCACACCCTTACCATACACTCTATGGTATTCATCCTTGTAGACTGTTGTGCCCAGCATAATAATCAATACATTGATTTCTATAGAATAAAAACTAAAAAGCTCCTTCATACTTGGCACCCTTTACAAACTTAAGGCCACGAGATTAGATTCTGAGATACGCCTCCCAATTCTTCCCCGCCTCAAAAATCAACAGGTTCACACATGTCTCTGTCACTTGAAAACATCAAAATATCGTCCAAAATTAATTTGATAACTTTACTATCGGTGGCGGCACTTTGCGCAATCGTGTTTCTAAGCATGCAAAGCAACGCTGATTTGTTGTGGCAAGCTTATGCTGATCGGACAAGATCTTCAACAGACATTGTCTTCACACTGATCCAAGAATATCAGGCTCGCGTAAAAAATGGGGAATTTAGCCTTCAAGAAGGACAAGCTCGTGCACTTAAGCGCATACAAAGCATTCGATATGATGGTGATAATTATTTCTGGGTGAATGATCTGGATGGCAAAATGCTGATGCATCCAACCTCTCCTAAACTTAACGGAACGGATATCCGCGGAATTAAAGATGCTGATGGAAGTCATCTTTTCGTCAATATGATCGAGATTGTCAAAAAGAAGGGGGAAGGATCTCTTCGTTATCAATGGCCTCCTGGAAATGAACAAAAGCCAAAAGTGTCTTATGTCAAAGGCATTCCCGAATGGGGCTGGCTTGTAGGCACCGGCGTATTTGCTGATAAAATACAAGACGATGTACAAAAAGAAGCTGTCGAACTCTTGACCGTGGCTGGTGCCGCAGGACTCGTCACCCTTTTGATTTCCATTGTAATTGGTCGCGGAATTTCACGTCCTATACGGAACATCACGTCTATCATGAAAAGCTCGCAGATGGCGATCTTTCGGTTGCTATCCCCCAAGAAGCCCGCCAAGACGAAGTGGGCGATATGATTAAGTCAGTCCAAGTTTTTCAGGACAACGCCAGACAAGTCGATCTTATGAAAAAAAACCAAGAAGAGCGCGACCGCAAATCTGCCCAAGAGAAAAAAGAGGCGATGAAAAACATGGCGGATTCTTTTGAGCGTAGTGTTGGTCAAGTCGTAGCTAATGTATCTGCTGCTGCCTTAGAACTGCAATCAAGCGCAAAGCATCTTTCCGAAATGTCTGAACAAACAAGCCAGCAGACAGCAACCGTTGCCTCTGCAACCGAGGAAGCATCTGCCAGCGTTCAAACAGTCGCATCTGCCGCCGAAGAACTGTCCGCGTCAATTAGCGAAATCAATCGCCAAATTGAAGAGTCCAGCCACGTTGCCGCGAACGCAGTCGAAGAAGTCAAGCGTACAGACAAAACTGTATCGACCCTTTCAGAGGCCGCGACACAGATAGGCGATGTAGTGAAGCTAATTCAAGACATTGCAGAACAAACAAACCTTTTAGCACTGAACGCAACCATCGAAGCAGCTAGAGCGGGCGAAGCCGGAAAAGGGTTTGCCGTTGTCGCATCTGAGGTTAAGAATCTTGCCAACCAAACAGCCAAAGCAACAGAGGAAATCTCAGGAAAAATTGTAACCATTCAGGCTGTATCAGGGGACTCTGTTAATGCGATCAGAACTATTGGCGACATCATCGAACGCATTAACGATATCACGAAGACCATAGCTTCTTCTTTGGGACAACAAGACACCGCCACACGCGAAATATCAAATAACGTCCAGCAGGCATCTGCGGGGACAGCAGAGATATCGAGCAGTATTGTAACGGTTACACATGCCGCGAAGGAGTCTCAGACAGCCGCTGTTGAGGTGTTAAAGGCCTCATCTGATCTTACTGCACAGGCAGATGTTCTGCGGCAGGAGATTGGAAAATTTCTGACGTCCGTACGAAGCGGCGCATAAGGCAGTTTATCCACTGAGGACACTCGCCCCATAAAGCTATAGCCATTTCTTGCGCCAGAAAAACCACAACGGGATGGCACCAGACAGTATCATTAGGCCTAATGCAAGCGGGTAGCCATGAGCCCATTCGAGTTCAGGCATGAACTTGAAGTTCATGCCGTATATACTGGCAATCAATGTCGGCGGCAGAAACACAACCGCCGCAACTGAGAACATCTTAATGATTTTATTCTGTTCCAAATTAATCAAGCCAAGCGTTGCATCAAGAACAAAACTTACCTTTGCAGACAAAAAGCGTGCATGCTCATCCAAAGAGTTAGCGTCCTGCATAAGCGTTTTCATCCGATCGCGAACTTCCTTATCAACATCGGCCTGTGCCGCAAGAAAGAGAAGTAATCGCGTTAGATTGAGTAAGCTTCCCTTCGCTTTCGTCGCAAGGTCACCCACATGCCCGATACGGCCGATCGCCTCGTTAAAGTTGGCAGTATCTTGATCGCTTTTTGTGGATTTAAAAATGTTCCGTGAAAGCCCTTCAAGATCAAATGTTGCTCCCTCAAGCACATCAGCAAGGTATTCAGAAATCTGCTCCAAGAGTCCCAGAAGGGCCCGTTCACCAGACTGTGCCATCGAGGGCTGTCTCTTGATGCGTTGAATAAAATGCGCAAACGGCATCGGATCAACATACCGAACCGTGAGCAACTTTCCTCCAACCAAAATAAAAGTTACCGACGCTGCTTCTGGTTCATCACTCGTTGGTCTGCTAAGAACCGACATAGTCATAACCAACGCGCCATCCTCAACATATAGACGGCTAGACGTTTCGATTTCTTGCATCTCATCGCGCGTTGGAACTTCAATCGAAAGCCAACGCTCCACCAAAACCTCTTCTTCCCGAGTAGGCGTCAGCAGATCAACCCACACCGTCCCCTCGGGAAGGACGGTATGGCTCTCATCGGCCTGCATTTGGACAAAGCGGCCTTGAACAAGATGAAATACATTGATCATATTACCGCCCTTCTACGACAAAAATACAAAAGACGGAAGAGCGGTTAACACGACATGACATATTTTTTTATGGAAAATTGTCCAGAGCATATAAAGAATCCGGCGCTTGCGCATACGCACAACGCCGGATTCTTTATCTTTTTAAGAGAACCTAGATTAGGCCGTCTTCAAGCTATCTTGGACCTTTTGGAACACTTCCGTCAGTTTCGGCCCTAACGTTAGCAGAACCGCAACAATGGCGACAGCAATCAGCGACGCGATAAGACCGTACTCAATGGCGGTGGCGCCTTCTTCTTCCTTCAGAAAACGGGTGAGCATCTCTTCTCTCCTTAATGATTTACCTTGAGGGACTAAACCCCTGACAGCGACACTTTACCGAAACCGTTTTAACAAATAATGAACAAAATTATGATTTATTTTTCAATCAGTTAATACAGAACGCTGCGCCTCACACCTCCCTTTTATCCAAGCCGTAGACCTCTTCACGAAGTTGACGAATCGTAGTGCGAGTTTGGTCAGGGTCTAACCCCAAAGTCTGCAATACATGAAAAATGATGCCAAAAGCAATTTCTCGCTCTCCCATAACGGCAAACGCTACCCCAAGTTTTGTCATCGTTCTTGCCTCCTCATCCGAATGGGTTCGAATGATAATGGGCAGGCTTGGGTAGTTCTTTTTGGCAATACGAATGATCTGACGGGCAAAATAAGGCTCACCAACCGATACGATCATCAATTTGGCATGTTCAGGGTTCGCAGCTGATAAAACAGCTTCGCGGGAAGCATCGCCAAAGATGACGTGCGTACCTTGGTGGCGAAGGCTCTCTGTTAACGCGCGGTTCGACTCTATGCAAACATACCTTAACCCGTGTTCACGCAAAGCTCCAGCAACTATATTACCTACACGGCCATGGCCAACCAATATTGTGTGATCATGAAGCCCCTCGGTTTCTAAATATTCAACTTCCCCCCATTTGTCTTTCCATCTATCCATAAAACCAGTCGCCGCAAGCCAACGACCACCTGATAAGGCAAGCCACATAATAAGTGGATTAATGAGTATCGACAGCAGAGCAACTGCTACGATTAAATCTCGTTCTGATCCCGCCAGAAAGCTATTTTCGAAACCAAGCTGACTTAAAACAAACGAAAACTCACCAATCTGGGCAAATGTCGCCCCTACGAGAGACGCCGATTGGACAGGCACTCGAAGAAAAAGCAACAACACAAAAGTAAGAAACCCCATCCCAAACACGATAGTAAGCAAAAGGGCTATGATCGAGAGCGGCATTGCAAGAACACTTGCGGGATCAAACAGCATCCCCACTGAAACGAAAAACAGGATTGTGAAAACCTGCTGCATCGATAGGGCTTCGGCTGCTGCATGAAAATTTAAGTCGCTCTCACCAATCACAATACCAGCAAAAAAAGCTCCCAACGCCAGAGAAACACCAAATATTAACGAAGACCCGTAGGCAATCCCAAGAGCTATTACTATGACCGCTAACGTAAACAACTCACGAGAACCACTTCGTGCTACGTAGCGAAGGAGCCATGGGATAACCTGGCGCCCACCGAAGACCATTACGAAAACAAACCCGGTGATTTGCAATAGCGTTTGACCAAGAACTGTCATTAATTGCGAGGCCTTTGCTCCCGATGACGCTCCCAGTATAGGAAAAAGAACCAAGGCAACAATGACCACAAGGTCCTGGACAACAAGCCATCCAAGCGCCACACGACCAGCCAACGATGTTAGCTGCCGTTTTTCGTCGAGAGTCCTTGTTGCCACGGCTGTGCTAGCAATTGCCATTGCAAGGCCAACAACAATGGAGGCACCAACAGAGAGGCCGATCGCTCCGTAACTTATGGCAAACCCAGCACCCGTCGTTACAATGATCTGAACAATTGCTCCTGGCAAAACAATGCGGCGAACACGCAACAACTCCTTAAACGAGAAATGAAGCCCGATATTGAAAAGTAATAGAGCAACGCCGACTTCAGCCAGTTCGCTTGCCATATTCTGGTTTGCTACAAGGTCAGGCGCAAAAACGCCTATTATCACCCCGGCCAGCAAATATCCCAACAATGGAGGAAGATTGACAGATCGAGCCGCAAGACCGCCTGTAAAGGCCGCTACAAGGGAGACGACAAGCGTTGAAAGTAGGCCAAGATGCTGGGTCGGCATGGGGTCCAAATCACTGAAATGTTTTGTTGTATTTTATAGATCAATATCTTAACAAAATACCAAATCATTTATAAAAACTCAGCCCATGCACAATTTGACACCAGATTGATTCTAAATAACAATTTCGCTCTCCTTTGTCTTTTAAGAAAGTTGCGGCCAGCATGTTTTTTTTTATGCTCTTTTCTGTTGTTACGTTACTTAGTCTCTATACCTACCATTTTTTAAGTAGGAATCTAGAAAGCAAATACAATTTTCGACATCAATATCTGAACCTATCGTTCATTTTATTCTACTTCCTTTTGCTATCAGCACCTTTATTGGAAATGGGATCGCGGATTTTTGCTCTAGACTTCTTCCGAGACATGGCACTCTACACCCTTCTTGTCCGCACTTCCTATTTTGCTTTGGGCCTATTTTCTTGCTTTGTCATTTATATCTTGATCATCGACACAATTCGGCTCTTATCACAAATCTTTCTCCGGATAAAAATATGCCACGGCCTTGTACAATCACTCATTTTAATCGCCTTGCTAGGAACTATAGGTACAGGAATCTTAGGGTTCAATTTGTCCCACTCAGTTGCCGTTCGTACAGTTGATATCCCGCTTAAGAATTTACCATCCGCTTTTGATAACTTTAAAGTTGTTCAGCTGTCCGACCTTCACTTAGGCCCATTTTTAGATGAACCCCTCACAAAAAATCTTGTTGAGCTGATAGCCCCTCTAAACCCTGATATTCTCATTTTAACTGGCGACATAGCTGATAGTTATCCAATCGAGCATGTCAAAGCCCTCAAGAACCTTGGGCAACTTTTTGGAATCCATGGGCTGTATTATGTGACAGGAAATCATGAATATTATTGGGATGCTCCTGGATGGATCCAAGCTGTTAAAGAGGCTGGCTTTGAGCCACTTATAAACGAGCATCGCATCATCATAAAAGATGGAGCACAAATGGCTATCGCTGGGGTAACTGATCCTACCTCCAACAGAATTCCATCAACCGAACCTACAAACCTGCTAAAAGCAAGCGCGAATATCCCAAATGGTATTCCCAAATTATTACTGTCGCACCAGCCAAAACTAGCCGAAGAAGCAAGCGCGTTAGGCTATGACTTACAACTGTCCGGTCACACGCACGGCGGCCAGTATTTTCCATTCACAGCGATTATTAAAGCCTTCGTCCCCTACATAACTGGGTTACAGCAAATTGGGGTAACAAAGTTATATGTGAACCGTGGCACGGGTTTTTGGGGACCGCCGCTGAGAACAAACGGGCCAGGTGAAATCACACTTATTACGCTCAAAAGGGAATAAGATGTCTCAACGCGATCACTCATCTGTTTAATTAGACGTTTTCTGTTTCTTCTGATCACGGAGCTTCTTAAAGTCTTCATCTGCGTGATAAGACGAACGCGTCAGCGGCGAGCAAGACGATAACAGAAACCCTTTTGCCTTAGCCATTTTGGTATATTCGGCAAACTCGTCCGGCGTGACATAGCGATCAAGCGGCGCATGTTTTGGCGTAGGCTGAAGATACTGACCGATAGTAAGAAAATCGACGTCTGCAGCCCGCAGATCATCCATGACCTGATAGATCTCTTCCTTTGTTTCGCCGAGGCCAACCATAAGACCGGATTTGGTGAAGATGCTCGGGTCCAACTCTTTCACCTGTTGCAGCAAACGCAGCGAGGTAAAATACCGCGCACCTGGCCGGATGGTCGGATACAAACGCGGAACGGTTTCAAGGTTATGGTTGAACACATCCGGCCGTGCGGCGGCAAGGGTCTGTGCACCGCCCTCTTTGTTTTTGAAATCGGGGGTTAAAACTTCTATTACACATTCAGGAAGGCGCGAACGAAGTTCGGTAATAACCTGAGCGAAGTGCCCTGCCCCGCCGTCCGGCAAATCGTCTCGGTCTACGGATGTCACGATTACATATTGCAAGCCCATCTGCACCGCCGCCTCGGCCAACCGCGCAGGCTCACTCGCATCGAGACCGCGCGGTTTACCCGTTGCAACATTGCAAAAGGCACAAGCACGGGTACACACATCACCCATAATCATAAAGGCCGCGTGTTTACGTTTCCAGCATTCGCCGATATTGGGGCATGAGGCTTCTTGACACACCGTGTTGAGCTTCAAACCCTTCACCATCCCTAATGTTTTCGCAAAACCAAAGCCACCTGGTGCACGCACACGGATCCAGTCCGGCTTCGGCGGCCCAAAACTGTCCGGGTTCTTTTGCTTTTCAGGGTGACGGATGGGTGCGCTCACATATGCACCACACGGCCATAGGCATCGAGAACCGCCTCATGCATGCTTTCGGAAATGGTCGGATGTGGGAAAACGGTGTGCATCAGCTCGGCCTCCGTTGTCTCTAGCGTGCGGCCCAGCGTAAAGCCTTGGATCATTTCCGTCACTTCCGCGCCGACCATATGCGCGCCAAGCAGCTCGCCGGTTTTCGCATCAAAAATCGTTTTGACAAGCCCCTCGGCCTCGCCCATCGCAATCGCTTTGCCATTACCCATAAAGGAAAAGCGGCCCACACGAACCTCTCGCCCCTGCTCTTTCGCTTTCGCTTCCGTTAAACCGACACTTGCGACCTGCGGCATGCCATAGGTGCAGCCCGGAATATTGCTCGCGTTAAGCGGATGGACATCTTTTACGCCTGCGATATTTTCGACACAAATAATACCTTCATGGCTGGCTTTATGTGCAAGCCATGGTGGGGCAGTCACGTCGCCGATGGCGTATATGCCGGGTTCGTCCGTCGCGCTCCATTCATTTGTTTTGATATGCCCGCGCTCCAGTTTCACTTTGGTATTCTCAAGGCCG
Source organism: uncultured Rhodospirillaceae bacterium (assembly GCA_964482525.1). GTDB lineage: Bacteria > Pseudomonadota > Alphaproteobacteria > UBA9219 > UBA9219 > UBA8914. Next base: position 12,195 of record CAYZXV010000012.1, read on the forward strand.
ATGTTTTCGACATTCGGCACGATCCCCACGGCCATGATCACGCGATCTACGGTCATCGTCGTCGCCTTGCCGTTTTTTTCAATCGTAACCGTAACATTGTCTTTGCCTATATCGAGTTTTTTGACTACCGCGCCCGTGATGAATTTCAGGCCCCGCTTTTCGAAAGATTTCTGCGCGAAGGTTGCGATTTCTACATCTTCAACCGGCATGATGCGATCAACCACTTCGACAACCGTCACCTCCACGCCCAATGCGTTGTAGAAACTTGCAAACTCAATCCCGATGGCCCCAGAGCCGACGACAAGAAGAGACTTAGGTAACGATTCTGGTACCATCGCTTCGCGCGAGGTCCAGATCAGCTTGCCGTCCGGCTCCATGTTTTGCAGGACGCGCGGGCGTGCGCCCGTCGCGATGATGATGTTCTTCGCGGCAAGCGTTGCAACAGGCTTACCATCCTTGCTGACTTCTACCTTGCCACCACCCAGCAGTTTGCCGTGGCCTTCGACAACCTCTATCTTGTTCTTTTTCATGAGATGCTTCACACCTGCCGCGAGTTGGGCCGACACCCCGCGCGAACGCTCAACAATTTTCTTAAGATCGAACGATATTTCTTTGACATTTAGTCCATATTGAGCAGCATGTTTCATCTGTGTGTATACGTCCGCGCTGCGCAACAGAGCCTTTGTTGGAATGCAGCCCCAGTTGAGACACACGCCGCCCAGATGCGTTTTCTCAACAAGCTGCACCTTCATGCCAAGCTGCGCCGCGCGAATGGCCGTGACATACCCGCCCGGACCGCCCCCGATAATGATGATGTCGGATGTTGTCATACACCGTCTCCTTTATGCATGAAGCGCTTGATCCAAAGTTTCTTAAGTGGCGGTAGTGAGAGCGTCGAAAGCAAATATCCAAAACACGGGATGATGGCGTCCACCCACGCGCCTTCCGGGTGAATGCGGGTAAGAACGAGCGCCACGACAACGTAAGTAAACCCAATGATCAGAAGACGACGCGTCCAGCTGACCTCCCACGCTTTGTCGGCCTCCACGCGCTGGTTGCGGGCCTCAATAGTCGCCAAGCGATCTTCTATGTATTGTGTCATCGCTCATCCTTACTCAAATCGATCCAATAGGTACGAGAAACGCTGCCTGGTTTAAAGATTGAGTCATGGATTTCAGTAAGAATTCCACCGTTAGCCTCGATAGCTTTCCATGAGCCCGGATTATCAATATCCGCTGTTAGCATCACTTTCATCACGCCCTGTTTTCTCAGTTTCTCGAGTCCTAGTGCAAGCATCTTCTTCGCATAACCCTGCCGCATCATGCTGGGCCTCACACCATAACCAACATGGCCAGCATGTTTTTCTAAGAAATCATTTAGCTCGTAACGAAGATTGATTGCGCCAATGAAATCTTTCTCATTAACAAGCCAGAAAGTGTTGCACTTCACTCGAGTTCTTCGAACTCCATCCTCGGGCGTGAAAAATCCACCTTGGATATTATATTCTTCGAAGTGCTCGAAAGGAGCATTTTCTATTACCATAATTTCATCCTCCGTCTTCAGGGCGCGGACACCTATTCGGAATCCCTCCCTAAGTGCAGCGACATAAGACGCGAGGTATTGTGTATCAGGCAAGATTAAGCGCAACATGATAGAAGCTCCTTCGTTCGGGAACCCTTATCACAACATCATAAGCAAGGGCTTTTCAATAGTTTCCTTAAAGGCCGCAAGGAATTGGGCCCCAACGGCCCCATCCACCGCACGGTGGTCAACAGAAAGCGTACAAGTCATCACCGTTGCTATGGCTAGCGCGCCGTTCTTGACCACGGGCCGCTGCTCCCCTGCTCCGACAGCCAAGATACAGGCCTGCGGCGGGTTGATAATCGCCGAGAAGGATTTCACGCCAAACATGCCAAGATTAGAAATCGTAAAACCGCCGCCTTGATATTCGCCGGGTTTAAGTTTTCCGTCCTTTGCGCGCGCAGCAAGATCCTTCATCTCCACAGATATCGCAGCCAAAGATTTGCCCTCAGCCGATCGAATAATTGGCGTGATAAGCCCCGATGGCGTCGCCACAGCGACCGAAATATCTGCGTTTCGGTATTGGAAAATCGCCTCATTGGTCCAAGACGCATTCGCAGCTGGGACCTTCTTAAGCGCAAGCGCCACCGCGCGGATCACAAAATCATTGACGGAGATTTTTGTTTCCAGAACCTCGTTGATTTGCACACGAAGGGCCAACAGAGCATCAAGCTCGCAATCCACCGTTAAATAGAAATGCGGCACGGTTTGCTTGGACTCGCTCAACCGCTTAGCAATGGTTTTGCGCATGCCGCTGTTCGGGATCGCGTCATACGCGTCCACTTCCTGCGTGGGCACAACTTGCAACGTGCGTTTCGTTGCGATGGAACTTGCCATGTTCGCGTTTTCTACGTCGGCACGAATGATACGACCATTCGGTCCGCTACCCGTGATAAGCTTTAGATCAATACCTTTCAGTGCAGCAATCCGCTTCGCAAGTGGGCTTGCGATGATACGCGATGTTTGACGGGCTTGTGGCATAGGTTATCTCCGATGTTAAAACGCTACGCCGCCTCGCGATAGCAAACAGAGCGAACGG
>CAYZXV010000013.1:0-14543 GCA_964482525.1 uncultured Rhodospirillaceae bacterium
CTTTCGCGGGAATGACAATGTTCTTGTTGAGTTATCAAGCTCTCGAACCCTCAACTCAGGCTGAGTTAAGCTCTCCCGCCTTGCCGAGGCTGTGGTGCGTCTGCTAAACAAGGCGCATGGTCGCGCCTCACCCCTCTCTTCGCCAAAAAGCTGATCAAGTCGTTCCGTCCGTGATTGTGGGGCTTTATGCCTTGCTCGCCAGCGTGGGGGCGCTGCATGGTGGGATGTGGGCGGCGCTGTGTTTGTCTGGCGCAGGGGTCTTGGCGGTGCTTGCCGGAATTGCGCGGGGCGGTTTTCCGGCACTTTCACGGCCTGTCACCAGATTTGTCGCTGCCCTTTTGGCCCTTGCGGTTGCGACCAGCGTTCTTGCCTTTGATCCTTCCGTTTCTATCTATGCGAGCGTCAAGATCGCAAGCGTCCTTATCCCGCTTTCCTTTCTGTTTATGCCCCAGATCCGGCAGCCCAGCAGCGATGCCTTTATCCGTCATGCGGACAGGGTGGCGATCGCAATGATACTTGGCCTTGGGGTGGTCGCCCTTTCCTTGCTCTGGCTTTACGAAACACAGGGGCACGGCGAGCTTGTTGGCACCAAGCTCAATCGTGGCCTGTCCTATGTCTTGCTTCTCCTTCCTGCGGTTGGGGCGGCATTGTGGCTGTGGCCAGAGGGCGAAGCACGAAAGCGGCGGCTTTTGACTATCCTTCTTCTTTTTGCGGCTGCGATAGCTTTGGGGCTCACCCGTTCGAGAGCTAGCCAGATGGGGGCATTGGCCGGAGGCATGGTTTTTCTGGCCGCCCTTTACGCGCCGCGCCTTGTCCGCTGGGGGCTTGCGGGGCTGGTCGGGCTCTCGCTTTTGTTCCCCTTATATGTTCAAAGCATTTATGCATTGATTCATAACAATCTTTCCTCAATCCCGCCCTCATGGCACCACCGAATGGAGATATGGGACTCACTGTCGACCTATATCTGGAAGGCCCCTCTATTTGGCATGGGACCGGGCGTGACACCCTTGCTTCCGCCAGAATCTGCTCATCCGTGGGCCTATGCCATTATGAACGGCCCTGTGGCCCATCCCCACAATGCGGCGGCGCAGGTTTGGCTTGAAATGGGCCTGTTTGGGGCTCTTTGGGCTGCCGTTTTTGCGCTGTGGCTGTTGGCGCGGGCGGCGGCGTTGCCCCTGCGGCTTCGTCCCTTTGCCTATGCGGCTTTTGGGGGCGGCCTCGTGGTGGTTCTTACGGCCTATAATCTTTGGACGGATTCGTGGCTTTCGGCTCTGGCGATGACGCTCTTTGCTTTTGCCCTTTTGGGACAAAGGCGCGGAAATTAAGGTATAGTTAAGGTCGCCGCGCGAAGATGGAGGGGACAAAAACCTCTGGCGCAAGGAAAAGACCAGGGGTAATACGGTATGTATATCTTTGACCCATTTAGGCATAACGTGCGAAGAGGCCCCGTATGAGAATCCTGAAAAGAAACAACAGCGTCCGGTCGATTGGTTTGATCGGTATCTTGGCCCTTTTCATGTTGCTGGGCATGGCAACACCATCAATGGCCGATGGCGCGTGTGGAGATTTGGAAACGCTTAAAGATGGATCTTGCGCGTGTCCTGACCCAAAGCTTCAAGATTCAATTACAAAAGCAGCCTCCGGCGCGAAGCTTGCCAGAATGGAAGAGGTCAGTATGACCTATGGCAAAGCCACAGATTCTACGGCGGGCATAACGAACTGGGGCGGATCAATTTATAAGACATACTGTTTCGAAATTATTGATAGCTCGTTCAGCTCTATTCAGGGTCTTTTGATGTCATGGGTGGCGGCTGCGATCGACGCGATTATCAACGCCATCCTAAATTATGTGTGCAGCGTGGTGGCCGAGTTTATCAGCGATATTCTCAACGCGATCTGTTTGCCGATGTTGCCGCTTTTGCCATCTCTGCGCATGCCGGGAACCGGTCGAAGCTCCTGCGATGGCTACTCGCTTGAGGATTTCATTCGAATCCAGTACAGGCCCTTGCTTGATCTGCCTCGTCCGCCATCGGATTATATACTTTACCCTCTCTCGCGCATGCTTGAGAGCAAGGAGTAACGGGAGGGAGTCCGCATGACGCAGGGCCTAAGCCCCTTCCTGAGGCGCATTCGGCGGTTCGCATTATGTCTTGCGGCGCTTTTTATGCTGACGACCGCCGTGGCGCCGCAACAGGCTCAGGCGGGAGACTGTCTGTATTATGACATGATCTGCTATGTCTTTCGTGTCCCGGATTGGATTGTCCAAATCTATGCCTGGATCAAGGAAAAGGCCATGGCCGCATGGGATTATATTGTTAAAAGCCAAGTAATCGAGGTGCTGACTGAGTTTTGGGAGCTGGTAAAAAAGCTCTTTGCCGAGTTAATGGACACGACGAGCAAGACGGCCGCGACCGAAGTTGGCTTTGCGCGGATGGCGTCGAAATCGGCCGATCGAGCGATGCAGGCCGAGGTTGATCTTATGTATCGGTCCGAGTTATCGAGCCTTATCGCTGCCATAGGGCGAACCCCGACAGCGCCGACGCATCAAGGGGCTTGTAAAAAAGTGATCGCGGGCGCGGCGCCGGTAAAGGCGCAGCCGATTGCGGATTCGCTTGCAGGAGAAATTTTGGATGGTCTTAATGAAAGCGGGCGAGGCCAAGTCAAGAACGCCGGGGGCCAGGCTGTGCCCGAAGACGGCGCCGGTCCCCAGGAAGCGGCGCGGCGCTATGCAAATGATTGTACGCTGAAAGTATTGAGCCCCGTGGATGGCGCGCCTCAGGAATGCATCAGCGCACCGCCCAGCGACCCCATGCTGCCCTCTTTTGCGGATGCCTCTATCCTGCCGCCAGTTTTGGGGGTGCCTATGACGGCGGCCCTAACCGAGACGAAGGAAGCGGGGATAAAAAAAGCTAATGTGATGGACCCTCAAACGGACCAAGAGCGGCTTTTTGCCGCGAAGGTTGCCTGGCTTGATCGGGTTAAGGGAACAACTCCGCCACTTGCGCAATTTGCCGCGCTTGACACGCCGGTGGGCGTAACCCAACGCGCCATGGCCGCACACTGCAAGGCGCTTGAAAACGGCCTGGTTATGCAATGTGCGCGCAGCATCGCGTTTCAAACCGCGCCGAATTGCACAAAAGATCCTGGGACATGTGAAGCACAAAAGGCCCAATGTCATGCAGCAACGGGAGGGTATATAAACGCGGCGGCGTACCAAAATTGTGAAGCGGGGATGAGCGCGTATCAGGCCTTGATGCTTGAACATGCGGGCTGCTTGTCGGTGGGCCAGGTGATCAACGCGGCACAGCAAGGCCCCGCCGCTGCTGCGGGCTCAAGCAATCGGTGCGCATGGGCCTGGTTCGAACTTCAGGCGCTTGTTGAGCAAAAACAACTTAATTGCCGCAAGGCTGTGGCTGCGATGGTCGAGGTTGACGGTTGTTGGAAAGAGGTCGAACGTCTGGGGCGGGGCGGTAATTTTGCTTCGCGTGAAGCGCAACAAAAAGAACATACCGCTACTGTTTGGCCCGGTGAAGGCGCGCCGCTTCATCACCAAGTCGTCTATGAGTCCAGCCCCTTGGTATCGCCCCGAACGGGTCAAGAAGGGCGGGCTCCATGATCATGCGCTTACGCTCCTTTTTTATGCGGCGGGCCCTGATCGGGTTCATGGTGTTTTTTCTTGCTCTGCCGGTCGGGTTGACGCCAACGCCTGCGCGGGCCGAATTCGATATACCAAACTGGATCGTTACAATTATTGCCGGTATCGTTGAGTATATTAATATCGGCTATGAAATCGTGGTGAAAAACGAGATCACCGCCGTTTTGATGGAGCTCTATGATAATTTCGTGGAATATTTCCAAGATTGGCGCGAACTGCTCGGCACGAATGCTGCCATAGAATATGGAGGGTATAGGGCCGGAGCAAAGCAATACGACAAAATGGCCCAGGCGCGGGTCGATGCCCATCGGCGGAAAACGATCGCGGAGCTTTCCGCGCGCGCAGCGGGCGAACACATGCAGCCCGTGAATCAAGGCGTGTGTAAAAAGGTTGTTATGGGTAAGGGGGTGGCTGACCTTGCTCCGGGGCAGGCCGGACGGGCTCGGACGGTAACGAAAAATATGAACGATCGTAACCGTGCGGTGCTCAAAACAGCCGGGGGCGGGGAGGCCCCACCTGATGGAAATGGTCCGGCTTATGCCGCAAAAACCATCAAGGACATGCAGGATCAAAAAATTATGCACCCCATAGATGGGGTTGAAACCAAGTATGTCCGCAGTGGCGAGGTGTGGCCTGGGGGGCAGATGTGGTCGGATCTTTCCATGACCATGCCGCAGCTTGAGCAAACCTTCGCCCTCGCTATGCCAAAAACCATGCCGACCAAGGATGGCGACCGGACTGTCAATTATGCAAAACCGAACGGCCCACGCGAAGAGGCGTTTGTGGCCAAGATGGCGACCCTTGATAATCTTGTTGGACCGACGCCAACGCCCTTGCGAGGCGAAGCGCTTAAAACGCCCGTGGGACGCATTCAGCGCGCGGCTTATAACCATGCGTTGACGATGACGAATGTTTTACGCCAAGCCTGCGAATCCGACACGCTTTTCTATGTTCGCCCGAATTGCGAAATGGAAGGTGATCAATGCGAAAAGCAGAAACAGGTTTGTCTGGCCGGAACGGGTGGCCTTGTGGCTTCGGCCTCGTATAGCGATTGCATGGAGGGTATGAGCCCCTATGAGACCCTGCGGCTTGAGCAACAAAGTTGTCTGTCGGAAGGACAGATATTGGATCAACTGGGGGGGGGCGCGTCTTTTGCCGAGGCATCGGAAACCCTTCTTTATTGCGGCATGGTTGATACCAACTTTAAAACCTTGGCCCAGATCAAGCGCGATAATTGCCGCAAGGCGACCATCGCGCTTGCCCGGATGGAGATGAAGTGGCAGGGGGTTGAAAATTTGGGGCGTGGTGGGCGCACGGTGGCGCAAAGCACTTCGCCTGAAGCCGATATGATTGCGCCAACGACGGCACCTGTGGATGTTTTCCGGGCGTCTATGGGCTATAAAGGGGAGGGCTTGCGATGATTGGGCAAGGTCTTTCTCTCGTGGCGCGTCTGGTTTCGGTCGGCTTGCTGGCGCTGTTTCTTGCCGTTACGGTTGCGCCGCAGAGCTTGACTGTGGGGCCGGGTGCCGCGTGGGCCCAGCCTCATCCCGATGATTGTTTGGGGGCCGGGGGCAGCAGCCAACAGAGCGGACCCCAATTCCTTATTGACATCGTCCAAACCGTCTTAAAGGTCATTCTTGGGTACGAGCGGTATGCCGAAATTGCCGCATCGATCAAGCAATACTGGGATATTTTTAAGGTCGTTACGTGGATCTATGATTTTTTTAACAGTATTTGGGAACAAGTGTTTGGCACCGAAAATGCGGCATCGACTGCGCGGATCGGTGGGGTGCGCTCTTTTATGAAAGGAGAGGCCAAGCGAACCGAAGCGTATATCAACGAAATGTATCGCGCGTCGTATGCAAAAACACAGGCAGAGGCAGCGGCTAAACACACACAGCCAACGCATCACATGCTATGCCACTTGGCAAATATGAACAGGGCGCCTGCGACAACTCAGGAAAATACAAACCAAATTGCCGAGTGGGTCGGGCGTAGCTTGCGCGAACTTGGCCGTGGTCCGGTCGAAGATTGGGACGGCCCGGCCTATGCCGCGTTTATGGAGGGGTGGCGCCGCGAGAGTGGATTCGCGAACGAGGATGAAGGATATAAAACTAAATCGAAAGAGATTAAGCTTGGCCCTTATGAGATGCCCGGCACAGATGCCGACCTTTTGGCGCCTCGGTTCCTCGACGGTTCGGTCGCGCTTGAACGGCCCCCGGTTGAAGTCAAGGTCATCCCGTGGGGTTCGGGGACGCGTGCGATTTGGGTCCCGAAGGTTGATCCTAATAACGGGGCGCAAACGGCGTTCCTGGCAGCCTTTATGTATTGTGTGCATGTGCAAGGACCGCATCCCACGCCGCCATGGGGTCGTGCGATTGAAACGCCTGCAGGCGCCGTTGGCTTTGCCGCCTATCAATCCCCGGCGGCCCGTCAGGACGTGATGAACTCAGCCTGTGGCGAGTTGCTTGGATACTTTTCGCGCCCCGCGCAGACCGCAGTAGAGCTGGTTGAAAAGGGAAACCAATTGTGTCAATCGGGTTATAACATGCTCTCCCCGGATGTGATGGAAAAGCACTTCGCAAACTGCAAACGGGGCATCAGTCAGTATCAGGCCGAATATCTTCAGAACGTCGCGTGCAAGACCGACTCCTATTTTATCGCACAGGCTGCGGCAGGCGCAGGTCAACAAGAGATGACCGACGATGCGACCATCTGTGTAGCCAAATGGGACGCATGGCTTGCCAAGGTCGAGGCCAAGATTGGCTTTTTGGCCGATGCTATTCTGGGGCGGCAAGAAATCAAAAATGATTGGGTCGGCACACAGGCCGCCACAGCCTCGGCTCAGGAAGATTCTGTCGCGACCGTTGCTGCGCGCGCGCAGGCAAACGTCGTCACCCCGCCGATCAAAAAGGCGAATACCGCAAACCCTGTCCGGCTTTGGCCCGCGCACGATCCGTCGCGGCCTGCGGTCATGGCACAGTAGGGGAGGGCGCGATGAAACAAAAAGCGTTCTTTGCGAAACTGGCGATCGGGTTTCTCCTTGTTTTTGGGTTTCTTGTGGTTGCCCCCATGGCAACCGGCACGCTCACCATTGTTCATGCGCAAGAATCCACGGCGGAATATCTGGCTGGGACCTCGGCTTTTGCTTGCTCTTCTGCCGCTGCCGGGGGGGCTTGGGATTCTGGCGCGACGCCGTTTTCCGATTTTATTGCGCAGATCCTGCAATATATTTTTGGTTATATTCGCTATGCCGAAATTGTGGATGCGCTTAAAGCTCTGTACGAAATGTATAAGCTTTTCAAGCAAATCTGGGACTTCTTGCAGGATATTTTTGGATTGATCAACGATGAGGAAAAAGCCGCATATGACGCGCGTGTCGCGGGGGTGCGAAGCTTGTGGGCCAAAAAGCGCGTGGCGATGGGGCAACCGGTTATCGACAACATGTATCGGGATTCGATCGCGGCGCTTCAGGCCGAAACGGCGGGCCAGCAGACTCAGCCCACGCACCAACATCTGTGCCACACGATCAATCTGAACCGCATCCCGGCTTCGGCAGGGGAGAACACGCGCCAGATTGCCGAATGGGTGGCCACATCCGATCGTGAACTGACTCGTGGCCCGACCACGGACCGCAGCGGACCTGCGCATGCCGCGTTTATGGAAAGCTGGCGCGAGGAAACCTTTGCCGACAAACGGGACGGATACGAAGATAACGGGGCCGAACAAATTAAAATTGGCCCGAATGGCATTACGGGCGTGGATGCTGATCTGACGATGTTGGCGCATATGGATGGGTCCATCACGTTTGAAAAGACGCCGGTTCAGGTCGTGGATGTAAAATGGGGCAGCGGCACGCGCCGTATCGCGGTTCCGGTGCCGGATCGGAACGAAGGCGCCCAGATGGGATTCTTGGCCGCTTTTATGGGCTGCCTGCATCTGTCGGGTTATCCGCCAACGCCGGCCTGGGGCAAGGCGATCGACACCCCTGCGGGCGCGACCAATTTTGCGGCGTTTGAGCCCCCAGCCTTGCGTCAGGACAATGCCACAAATATTTGTGGAGAACTTCTGGGCTATTTCTCGCGGCCCGAACAGACGGCGCAGGACGTTATCATGGTTCAAAACCAAAAATGTGAATCCGCGCGGACGTTCTTATCCCCGACGGTCATCACCGAGCAGTTCGCGGATTGCAAGCGTGGCCTTAGCGAGTATCAAGAGGAATTTTTGCGCCATCTGAATTGTAAAACGGATGCCTTTTTCACGGCCCAAGCGGGGGATGGCGCGAGCGCCCCGCAAATGACCGAGTTGGCGGCGCTGTGTGCCGCGAATTGGGACGCCTGGTTGGTCAGTGTCGAAATGAAAAAAGGACGTTTGATCGACGCGGTTCTTTCGATGCAGGATAACGGCAAGACATGGCCGAGCGCGCCCGGCGCGCGTGCGATGACGCAACGGGAACAACCCAGGGCTCTCATGCCTGCGGCTTCGATGCGGGACCGGGCGGCCATGGGGCGCGCCATTCAACCGATAGGCGTCCGTGGGGCGACATCGTTTGGGGAGGCGCCATCCCCAAATCGAGCGCAGTAATGGGTAAGGGAAGGGGAAAGAGATGACCAGCGCCGTGACAGCCTCTATTCGCCCACCCCAGGAAAACGGGGGCCTTTGCCGTGTGTTTCAGGGACGGATCGCAAAATGGCTTCAGTTATTTATGGTCGTATTCTTTTTGGGCCAAGTTGTCACGCCTGCTCCGGCCCACGCTATCAACATGGCTGATATCGTTATTTCCATATCCGAGACGATGAAGAATTTTGTGGAGTTCTTGGTTAGTGAATGGCGGTTTTATCAAGAAAAATTCCGGAACCTTCAAATTATCGCCACGGTCCTTGAATGGATGGCTAAGTTCAAGGAAATGTACAACATCATGGCTACGAAAAACGACGGCACCGCCGCCGTTGGTGGGGCGTGGCAGGTTCTGGCGAAAGGTGACTTAAGGCAGGTTCAGGCTCGGGCCGATGCTAAGAACCGCGCCGCCCTTGCGGATCAGCAAGCGCGTGCGGCGGGGGATTTCGCCTCAACACCCCGCGCGATGCATTACCCCGGCAAGATTGCATTGATCCGTAGCGCGGCACCGGTGATATACACTTATGCCTTAAACCTGTCGAACGACGTTATGGTTGGGGTGGTGGCGCGCGGTCGAGGCAAGACCGAGGATGCCAATGGTCCCAAAGCTGTGGGCCAGGCCGCGCGGGTGCGAACGGGGGCCTATGGAAGCGAGGGCAACACGCCGACTGGCAATGCGGTTGACGGAATTCCAAAAGCTTATGTGGGCAAGGATGAGTTTATGGATGCCCATATGCGATCCACCGCGTTTGATCCCCGTATCACCGTAAGCGAGCCGCCGCGAATAAAGGCAGAAAATGAAGACGGAACCGAGTTTTGGGAGTTTGTTCCCGCTAAAGGGAATAAGGACCAGAACCTTTTCATGGCTTATCAAAATGCCGTTTACACGGCGCATGGCTTTCGTCCCTCGCCCTTCTGGGGCGAAAAGGCGATGCGTACGCCAGCCGGAGCCGTGTTCAACGAAAACATGAAAACGGGCATGGCGCGCGAGTCGACCTTTACCGACCCGCTGGCGTTCAATTTTGCGGCAAAGGTGCGGCCGAATTGTACAGACCCTGCCAATGCGGCCGTCTGCTTGGCGGGACAGGATGCTTGCCGTGCGGCCAAAGGGCTTGGCATTCCTTTGACCCCTGATTTCAAGTGCGATGAAAGCCTCTCTCTCGCGCAGATTGAGTACTTAATGGCGCAGGCTTGCAACACCGAGGAAGGTCCGCTCGCCTTGCTTAACGACAAGATGAAGCAAACGGCGGTGACCAAGGAAATTATGATCTGCCAAATGACGGCCAACGCCTTATCAAAAATGACAAATCTTCGTCGTCAAAGCGTGGGGGTCAGCATGCGGGGCTTGGCCGCGATTTCGGACACCTGGCCCCAAAGATAATGGGGCCCACCCCTCTGATTTCCTTAATATTAACCTTTTCATGCTACCCGAATTACGGGGTCCGGGGCTGTGCGCCTTGCGGGCGTGCGGTTCTGTATGAAAGTAACAGACATGATTGGCGGCGCGGCGCGCGCCGTGTATAGTCCCCGAAACACAAGATGGTCAGATATCACAAGGCATTAAAAGGTTTTCACGCATGAGCGACACGAACACACAGCCGCAAGACGCCAACGCGCGTATGCAATCCTTGCTCGCCACTTTTCGTCAGGTTGGCATGCCCCTGCTTCAGGCGTTGGTCGAAGTTTCGGGCAACACCGGGCAAGACATCGCTTCGGAAAGCGCCATGGGCGAACGTACGAAGCAATTCGGCACGCTGGTCGATAGTGCTGTTTTGCTCAGTCAGGAATTAGCGAAAGAAATCGGTGCAGAAGAGGGGGCTCTTGATGCGTCGGTGCGGTGGGCGCTTGCGGGCTCGGCCAGTCAGGTTGTGGCGGCCAGCTACCATGCTTCCGGGAATTTTATGACCCCAGAAGAAACGCAGCGGCTCGCCGCGATCGCCGCGCAGCTTCAGGAAAAGTTCAAAAACCAAATCCCGGCCCAAGGCGAAAGCCTGCCCAATACGCTTGCGACCTTCCGCGCGAAAATGATGGAAGGGCTTGTTCCCGTCATCGGGGCGGTCGCGCAATATGCCTATGGCCGTGCGGAGCATGAGTTGCTCGCCGAAATCGCCGAACGCCTTGTGAAAACGGCGGATCAAGTGACGCGGGTTCTGGCCGCGCCGGGCTCTACGCCGGAGCAATGGCGCTTGCTGTGCTGGAACATTTTGCGGGCGTCAGGGCAGATCTACGCCGAAAGCCATTATGCTGAAGCTGATCGGCTTCAGGCGATGGACCCGGAAGAGCGCGCTAAATACTTCGCCCAGCATGGCCAGCAAGTCCCCATGACGCAAGTTTGGCAGGCGTTTAACCAGCGCATGGCGATGCTCGCGACGCTGTCGACCTATTTGACGGTGCCGGAGACAGCGCGCCTCGACGAACAGGGGTGGTAAGCATGATTGCGGCAAAACTCCTTGCGACTTGCCTGCTTCTTGCAGCGGAAACGCAAGGACTGCCCCCGGCGGTCCTGATCGGCATCATGGATGTCGAAGGTGGGCGTGTGGGGCAACAGGTCGGGCCGAACAATAATGGGACCTATGACCTTGGGCCGATGCAGGTCAACTCCTTATGGATTCCCGAATTGGCTGAAGCGTGGGGCGTGGATCACAAAAAAGCCTATCGCATGGTGCGTGACGATGGATGCGTCAATGTGAAGGTCTCGGCCTGGATTTTGCGCAAAAAAATCAAGGAAGCCGGGTCGCTTTACGGCGGGATCGCTCATTATCATTCCGCGACGCCAGGGATCGGCACGCGGTATGCAGCGAAAGTTATTCGGGCGATGGATCGGCGCGGCCTGATCAAGAGACGCTATGCAAAGGGCGAGACAAAGACGTATTATGCTAAGCGTTGATTCGCGGTGCATCGAGAAGGGGGAAATATGGCCATGGTTTTACGGGGTGTTTGTGGGGTAGCTATTTTGGCCCTGGGGCTCGTGGCCGTAGCGGGCGATGCGCGGGCCCAACTTGGGGTTGCTTCGGCCCTTGCGGACCCACCCAAACTGTTCTCTATCAAAGGTCCGGAACCTGATATTAGCGGCCTCCCCGCCATTCGTACTTTGACCAATGCCGGGATCAAGCTGTATTATCTGGGCGAACGCTCGAAGGTTCATGGGTGGATGATCCAAAAGGATAATCAGGTTCAAATGCTCTATGTGACCGAGGATCTTCAAACGGTCATCATGGGCGCGATGATGTCGGCCAATGCCGAAAACGTCACCGGTGAGCAAATCAAGTATCTGGCGACAACGAACCCTGATGTTGGCGCAATGATTTCGGCCCAGGGCAAACAGGCCTCTGGCTTGCCTGCCGCCGCCTCGCCGGGTGGCATCGTACCGTCCCCCTACGCAGGAGCCCCAGCACCCCAGCCCCAACCCCAACCGACGGCCCCTCTTTCGCCGGGCGAAAAGTTGATGGCCGATTTCAAAGCGGCGCGCAGCGTCAGCATGGGCGCGGCCCAGGCCCCGGAATTGTATATGGTGGCGGTGCCTTCCTGTCCCAACTGCAAAAGCACATGGAAAGAGCTTCGCGATGCGGTAAAAGGCGGCAAGATCCAGGTGCGCTTGATCCCGACATATAACAGTGCTGGTGATCGTGAAGTCAAACAGGCTGCCCAGTTGCTTAAAGCTGCCAATCCGCTTGAGCTGTGGGACCGGTTTGTGATGGGCGAGGCCGAGGCGCTGGCCGGTGAGCCGGATGAGGCCTCTATGCGAGCCGTAACGGCGAACCTTGATCTTGTGTCCAAATGGAACATACAGGGCTACCCCTATCTTGCCTATCGTGGGGTGGATGGCCGGGTCAAAATCGTTCAGGGCAAGCCGGAGCGGATGGCCGCCGTTCTTCAAGATTTGGGCCGCTGATGGTCAAAAACAGCGACAAGCCGAGCTCAAAATTGCCAGCCAAGCGGGTCCAGTTGCCTTCCCTTGATCTGCGTGGCTTGTCTTTAAGCAAGACGCTTGGCGTGCTGTCCGGAGGCGCTAAGGAAAAGATCCCTCATGCAGCCTTGATCTATGGCGTGGCTTCGGCGGCGCTGGTAGCGTTTGCCCTCATTCACCTTCTTTCCGGCGGGTACTTTACCGCCTTTCTCCTGTTCGTGCTGGCGGGGGTGTTTTTTGGCTTTGCGACCCATTTTCTGCGCTTCCCCGGCATGTAAGGGGCGAAAGAAAAAGCGGAAGGATTTTGTTGTCTATCGGCCCGTGGCCGTCTATACAGGTGGGGGATAGGCCGGCCCGGTCCGGCGAGCGGAATGAAACCATGAGTGTGGCGATGAAAATTCAAGGCAAAACTCTCTCTATGATCCTTTTGGCTGGTGTTGTGCTTTCGGGCTGTCAGCATACGGAAACCGTTCCTGTCGCGACCGAGCCTGATTTGGTCGGCACGCGCATCGCGCAGGCGGCTGAAAAATCTGCCAAGGCGCTTGATACCATGTCCGGTATTGAGCAATATCGCGAGCCGCAGATGCCGCCGCCCGATGATTATTCGATGGCGCCCCCTGAATTAAAGCAATCCATTTCTGTCCGCTGGGCGGGGCCGATGGAGCAGATGGTCGACGCGCTGGCGCAGCGCGCGGGTATGCGCGTGACGCGTACTGGCAACCCACCCTCGGTGCCGCTTCTTGTGACCGTCGATGTATATCAAAAACCTTTGATCGAAGTTCTGCATAGCGTAGGGCTTCAGGCGGGACGCCGCGCCGACCTTTCGGTGAACAGTGCTCTTGGAACGATAGAGATCCGTTATGCTCCGGTTGATAGAATCTAAGCCTTGCCTTCGGGCACTTTCGTGCGGCTTCCTTTTGGCGGCCTTGTGGGTTCTGCCCGTTTCGGCGCAAGCCGTGGACGTGCCGCCTGCGCCTGTTCCCGCAACGCCGCTTGAGGCTTCGCCGCCGCCGCCGGTCCTGATGGATCTGCAAGAGCAAACGGTGGGCGAGGGCGCCAGCGCCGAGGGCGTGATGGGGCTTCAAATCCGCAACGATGCGCTGCGTGAAGCCGCTTTGTCTTACGGTGCGCGCGGCGGTCTTGCCTATCGCACGTTCGAGATTCAGCGTCGTTTGGCCGAGTATGATGCCAGCCTTACAAAGTCTTTTGACTTTAAGCGTTTGTTGATTGCGGCGCCCTCTGGCTTTTTGATCGAACCCCCGATCGTGAGTGAGGCGCAAAAAGCGATTATTGTGAAAGGCACGGGGCAAGAAGCTGTAGTGGCGGACCGCGTGTTCCGGATTAACAAAGAGGCGCGCATTGTCACGGCCTCGCGTGATTGGCGTTTGTATTTAGAGCGTGACTGGGGTGTTGTGGACCCTCCGCCCGCGCTCCTTTTGCCGAAAGATTCTGGCGAGCGCGAGCAATGGCGTCGCCTTGTAAAAGAGGGCTGGGACGCAGGGGTTGCGCAGGCCGAAGAAATTTTTGAAACAGATCTTGATCGCTTGACCAACGACTTTGTCGGCATGGTTCGGTATCGCGAGCTTTTGGCGCAGGGGATGATTTCTCCGCCATACGCGATGCACGAAGACCATGGTGTCACGGGCGGTGGCAAGGAAATGCGCGTGGGTGATCGCGGCGTTGCGATTACCGGTCCTTCGGCCCTTATCCCACGGAGCGGCAAGTGGACACCAGCGCCTCGGTAACCGACGAGCATCGGCAGGAACTTATGGTTCTGGCTGCTGGGTGGCCGGATGAGCCCCTTCGTGTGACCGAAGACATGGTCGACGGGCTTTTGTTATGGTGTGTGAAGCGCCGCGCGTCGGATATCAGCATTCAAACGGGCCGACCCGTTATGATCGAGGTTGATGGGCAGCTTTATCCCGTGACAAAGCGACCGATCGACTCCGCCGATATGGCGAACTTCCTCATGAAGATCTATGGTCCCGATGCGCTAGCCAAACTGGCGTCCGGTACGGATCTTGATTTATCCTATGAAGTGCGGCCTGAACGCCTGACCCGCTTTCGGTTTCGTGTGAACATCACCGCGATTTTGGCGTATGGCCGCGATTCGGTGCAGATTACGATGCGCTCCCTGCCCAGTCTGCCGCCCACCATGACGGAAATGGGCATCGAGGATGATGTCATCCAGAATTGGTCCCCGCGTCAGGGCCTCGTGCTTGTCACCGGCCCGACGGGCAGCGGTAAGACCACCTTGCTTGCGTCTGGGTGCCGCATGTTGGTTGAGCGGGAGAGCGGCTGTGGCAAGCTTTTGACTTATGAAGCGCCAATCGAATATGTCTATGACTCCATTGCGGGACCGCG
>CAYZXV010000014.1:0-14536 GCA_964482525.1 uncultured Rhodospirillaceae bacterium
CAGGGTGATTTGAACGGAACGAGGGGCGCAACAAGCGGCGTGTGACATGGGATGACTCCAATAATGATAAACGGTGGAAAAGCGGCGCGCAGCTCTAGAGGTTGCAGGGGCTCAAGCAGCCAAAACCCCAGTCAGCCGTCACGTTCGGGTGGTGCGGAGGCACACCCCCATAGGCCGCCGTGAAACGGGGGCGGAAAGGATACAAGAAAGAGAGGTTGCGAAATCAATCATAAGCAAAACCCTAAAACACAAGAGGAAGCATAACAAACCCCCGACCATGAGACAAGGGCTCACTCACACTTTCAGGTGCGTATTAAGAAATTCATCGGTTCGTTTTTTGGCCTGTAGGGAGGACGGCTCGTGATACGAAGGCGATTCTTCGCGCATAAACCCATGTTCGGCCAACGGATAAACGAAGGCCGAAATAAGAGCATTCCTCTCGAAAGACTTAAGTAAATGCTTCTGCGTTGACGGCGGAACAAGCTTGTCTTGTTCCCCCAGGTGTAAAAGGAGCGGTTGTCGCACGTCATAAACCTCGTCCAAATAGCCATCGATCCCGACAGCATAATAACCAACAGCGGCGTCAATCTCGCTTCGAGAAGATAAAAGGAAGGCAAGACGGGAGCCCAAGCAATAACCAACGACCCCAACCTTTCCAAGGCAAGAAGCTTGCTTGCGAATATAGGCAAGGACGGACAAAAGATCTTGAATCCCCGCCTCAACATTAAAAGATTTGTACAGCTTTGCCGCTTTGTCCCAATCAGCCTCATCCGATGCAGCAACGCCTTGGCGTGCAAACAGGTTGGGACAAAAAACGTAATAGCCTTGCGCGGCATAGGCGTCGCATACTTTTTGGATATCCGGTGAAAGCCCAAAAATCTCATGGATGACAATGAGGCCCGGTCCGCTTGCGGTTGGCGGAGGAGAAACATAAGTTTCGATGGACGGGCCAGCAAGGGCGGGGATTTGTTGGATCGGCATGGGGCCTCAAAAAAACCAAAACATATCGAGCCCTAGTCACAAGGGGAGCTCGATCAACACTGGGCAGGATAGAGGGGAAGAAAGGGTGATATCAAGAGACAAAAAGAACGGACCGCCACGCGTGTTGATCTGAGGCAACACAACGTAAAAGGGGGCTCCGAACAAAAGAGGTGTAGAGGCTTTCTCTGTTGCTGTATGGCCTGTGGCGTCGCGCCACGCAAAGCGAAGGGTTGGTAGAGGACAGCGGCTTGGGCCGTGGATTGTCACGGGAAGGCGTTCGATTGGGGCCGGGTAGGGGTTGTCATGAAACAGGGATATGGGGCCCTCTTGCCCTCCCAGTACGGCCCAAACCGCATCTGCCCCGTTTGGCCCCTTTGTAAAGGGTGCTGGACCTTGGCTGCGCAAAGCAACCCATTTGCGTGATGTGGGATAAAGGGCACGGCTTGCTTTCAATGCCGCGTGGAGGGCGCCTGGGGCCCAATCCTTTGTTCGCCGCCAAACAGTAATTTCGGTCTCTCGGGCGAGAGAAAAGGAGCGGTCGTCCTTCTTAAAAAGCGAGGCCCATTCATCCTTGGGCGGGAAGAGGGCTGTCGCGGAGGTTAAAACCGATTGCCTTGCGGAGTCCAAGTGAAATTGTGTTGGAGTTCCGATTAGGAAGACAGAAGCTCTGGCGATGGCGTCCAAATGCGTATCGTCGCCATCCATTTCGGGAACAGGAACAAACCGAACCGGTGTTCGAAGATCAGCAAGCCCATCCATCAGAACGGCGCGTATCAAATCTTGGTTCCAGACAAAGGACGAGCCGACAAGCGCAATCCGATCTTGTTGCGTCGTTGTATCCCGGACATAGCGTCCGAGTGCCAGAAGCTCATTATAATCTTCGCGCACCCATGGCGGACGCGCTGCCGAAAATAAAGAAGGAGACGGCGTATTGTTCGGGGGCACAAATTGATCTGTGGGCCAAAAGGCCTGTGCAGTATTGGCAATCAAGAAAAGCAACAACGAAATACGCCACAAGCGGGGTAGGGGGTGCGCAAAGAGGGCCGCAAGCCCCGTCATCACAAAGAAAGGTAAGACGGCGATTAAGTAATGTTGGCCAGCCTGCGCGGGACCTAGCGCCCACAAACCAAGCCACAATCCCGTCAGCGTAATTGGCAACAGAAGTCCTTCGCGCATCGCCGGGCGCAAGCGCCACGTCAGCCCATATCCAGCGACCACAGCGGCACACAAAACAAAACCAACATGATCGGCGATAAAGGCCAGTACATAAAGGGGTGGGCGTTCATACGGTTTATAGAGGGTAAGATAGTCTGTTGTAAGAATGGTCAGAAGATAGTGCGGCTCGATAGCCAGCAAGGCCACGAACCCCGCCCCGCCCATCGTTGCGTAAAATGCGAAGATGTTACGCCGGGATTTCCATTCCCCGCGCAAAAAAACGCCTAGATCCAACAAAGCAAAGCTCAAAACCACGGCGAGGGCGGGGTAGGCATAATGACGGCGAAAGGCAACGGCGAGAGCAAGCAAGACGCCGATGCCAACGGCTTTTTTCCATCCAATCCTGCTTTGTACACCAAGGCCAACGGCAAAGAGAAGAAGTGCGGCGGCCCCATGGTCTGGGTACCCCTGAACCAATGGATACCAAAGGAAAGGAACAAGCGCAGGAAGAGCAAAGCCAAAGAGCAGCGCGCGTTGCCAAGGCCAGCCAAAAGCGCGACGCAAAAAGAAGGAAAGCGCGGCTTGATAGGCCGCGAAATAAACAACCGCATTCGTCAGAATAAAGGTCTCGCGCGAGGGGCCAAAAACGGCAAAGGAGGCAACGGAGGGCAGGGTGAACAGATAATTGTATTTTTGGGTGAGCCCCTGTGCAAACAAAGCCCACATCTCGCTCAAGCCAGACTGGGCGAACAGGCGCTGCGCCATCTGGGCATACATGGCGTAGTCCCAAAAGGCGAAGCTTTTTTCGAACGATAAGTAGCCCCAAACGGCAAGCGTTTGGACCAGCATGATTACAAGCGGTATAGAGAGTAGGCGGAGCAGGGTGGGCATAACGACACGAGCATAGGCGGCTTGTAGCGCACCCTCAATCCCAAAAGCGCCTCGGCGATTGAAGTTTGGCTCGGTCTGTCCTATGGTGCCCAGAATACTGATCCACAGAAAAGGACTGGGCCCATGAAAGTCACCGTGAATGTCGATTGCACCCCTGAAGAGGCCCGTTCCTTTATGGGCCTTCCCGATGTCCAGCCGATGCAGCAGGCCGTCATGGCGGAGCTGGAGCAGCGCATGATTGCCAACATTCGCGCCATGACACCCGACGCGATGATCCAGACATGGATGCCTGCGGGGCTTCAGGGAGCAGAGAACCTGCAAAAAATGTTTTGGGGTCAAGTTCAAAACATGATGTCGGGGGTCGTCAACACCACAAGCGCCATGGTGTCGGCCAAGAACCCCATGGACACCGACCTTAAAAAACAAGCCTGAGTGTTGGGCGTTCTGCCGTGAATACTGTTTCAAATAAAACCATCATTGCCCTTGCCTCGGCGCAGGGCCGGGCGGGTGTGGCCGTTGTGCGTGTGTCGGGATCAAACGCGCGCGCCGCAGTCGAGAGACTGTGTAATCCGGCAACGCTTCCTGCGCCGCGCCTTGCCTCGCTTCGCGCCCTTATGGATCCGCGCACGGGCGAAAAGCTTGATCAGGCGCTTGTGCTTTTTTTCCCCGCGCCGCACAGCTTCACTGGCGAAGATGTGGTTGAGCTTCACCTCCATGGGGGGCGCTCCATTATTAAGGGTGTGATCGAGGCCTTGTGTGCGCTTGATGGCTTTGCTCTGGCTGAACCCGGGGCCTTCACGCGGAGAGCCTTTGAAAATGGCAAAATGGATTTGACGGAGGCCGAGGCGCTGGCCGACCTCGTTGATGCTGAAACAGTCGCTCAGCGACGCCAAGCCTTGAGGCAGATGGACGGCGAGCTTGGCCGCCAGATGAACGATTGGGCCGCGCGCATAAAAAGGTCGCTCGCCTATATTGAGGCCGAGATTGATTTTGCCGATGAAGACATCCCCGCCGATCTGACAAAAGATCGTTTGCTGGATGTCACGGCGTTGGAAAAAGAAATGGGCGCGTTTCTTGATGATCACCATCGCGGCGAGCGCGTGCGCGAAGGGTTCGTGGTCGCGCTCCTTGGTGCCCCGAACGCCGGAAAATCAAGCATTCTCAATGCATTAGCAAAACGAGAAGCGGCGATCGTCGACCCAACGCCCGGCACGACCCGCGACATGATCGAAGTTCATCTGGACCTCGGTGGTTACCCGGTCACTTTAGTGGACACAGCAGGGCTTCGTGACACGGCGGATCGCATCGAAAGCGAAGGCGTGCGGCGCGCCCTTGCTCGTGCGGAACAAGCCGATCTTAAAATCCTTGTGTTCGATGCGCGACATCCGCCGCAAGAGGACCCCACCACCTGGGCTCTTGCCGATGAACAGACGCTGATTGTTTTGAATAAGGTGGATTTGTGTTCAGCCCCTCCGAAAGAACACATGAATCCCCCTCCCCCTGGGGAGGGGTTAGGGGCGGGGTGTATTAAGATATCTAATCCAGTATTATCATCGATTGTTTTACTCACCCTCTCCGCCAAAACAGGCGAGGGGCTTCCCGCTCTCTCTCAGGCCATTACGAGCTTTATCGCGGCGCGCTATGGTGCGGGGGAGGGCGCGGCGCTCACGCGTCTGCGCCACCGTCAAGCCTTAGAAGAGGCGCGCGGTCATTTAACGCGCGCGCTTGCCGCCTCCGAAACGGAACTATGTGCGGAAGATATGCGCCTTGCTATGCGCGCCATCGGCCGCATCACAGGCCGCGTGGATGTCGAAGACATTCTTGGCGAGATTTTCAGCTCGTTTTGTATTGGGAAATAGCGCTACTTACGCGCAGTCTTGTCCCAATAAATCAAAATAGTCTTGCATCAAAGCCATGCGTTCGGCGGCGATGCGTTTGCCTGTTTCTGTAAACAGTCGGGCAGGTATGGCCTTGAGCTTGATCTCGTACTCCAAATTGGGGGCGTGTTGTTTGAGGTCAAGAACCTTCCCCGTAGGTGTCCCGTTTGAAATGTTCGTACGGATATAATCCTCAAGGTTTGTTTCCCGATAGAGCGGCTCGCCATATTCGCCCGCGATCATAAAGGCGCGCGCGATCCCAACGGCACCCAGCGCATCAAGCTTGTCGGCATCGAAAAGGATTTTATCTTCGAGCGTCTGTGGGTGATTGTTGCCGCGAAAACGGTGCCGCGCGATGGCGTTTTTGACAGCTAGGACAAACGGAGCTTCACACCCCATCGTTGTGAGAATTTCTGCCGCCATTTCGGCGCCGAGCAACGCGTGATCGATGGTTCCGGTTGGATCGCAGTCTTCTTTGACCCGCGCGATATCGTGCAGCAGCGTCGCCGTTTTCACGATGGCCTGATCAGCCCCCTCTTCTTCGGCGATCATGCAGGCGGTTTTATAAACCCGCCAAACATGCGACAAATCATGCGCCGCGCAGGAGAGTTCATTTTGAACGAGTCCTTCGATATGACGAAAAAAGTTTTGATCGAACATGCTTCGTTCTTTCCGCCCTTTGTCAGCTACAGGCTCAATAGACTTCATACATAACGCCTAAAGTTGTAAACCGCAAAATACAAACGGGACCCCCGCCTTCCGCCTCCGCCAAGAGGCTACGGCGCGACTAGTACACTTGACGCGTCGAAGCGCAGCGTAGACGGTCGCGGGGGTGACGGTTATCGTGTTGGATCACACTAAAAACTCCGTCATGCCCGCGCAGGCGGGGGCCCCATTTTTTATCGGTTATATAAATAACGGAAGGTCGCATGGTGAGATTGCGTTGAGTTGTTATAAAAGATAGTTTTTGTACAAAGAGTGTTTTGGGGGCAAACAATGAAAATCATGTCTTCGTGTCCAGTGTGTTTGCAAGAGGGAATTGCCAATGGTGATGTGTTGACAATTATAGGCAGCCTCTCTGAGGCTGAATTGAGGAATGACGGCAAGTATGATGTTACGTGTTCAAGGGGCCATAAATCCATTACGCTTTTACAACAACACAAATTCGAAATCCTCTATGAGATGGGAGCCAATGCAATCCTTGATGGATATTATGTAGAAGCTGTCGCTGCATTTAAGGCATCTCTTGAGCGGTTTTATGAGTTTTTTATCCGGGTTTCACTGTTCGAAAGAAATATACCTCAAGATGTCATTGAAGATTCGTGGAAATACGTACGAAAATCTTCAGAACGCCAACTGGGTGGCTTTGTTTTTTTGTATGCTCAAAGGTTTGGAAAGAAGCCCGCCCTTCTTGCGGATAAGTGGGACAGCTTTAGAAACGATGTAATTCATTCTGGGTTGATCCCGTCGAAAGACAAAACCATTGAGTTTGGTCAGGCCGTCCTTGACGTTATTCGACCCCTAATTAAAGAAACCAACGATGCTTTCAAAAAAATAATTTGGGATGTCGTGGTTAATAATCTTGATGCACAAAAAGGGACAGATAATGACGTTATTCCGATGGCCACCACAGGCATGGTCATGATTTTAACCCAGACCCCTGAGCAACATGGTCGGGATAAAAGAACTTTATTGGAATCCCTTGCTGGTCTGCAAGAACAGAGAAAGTTAATGCCTTCCATAGAAGATGCAAAAAAGCTCCTTTCTGGGAGGACCTCTGTGGTCGCCGACTAAGCGTGAAGACAAAAATGGATGAAGGGGGCCCCCATCTCCCCATTTGCTTTCACCCCGGCTTTTCTTTACTGTCCGCGCCATTATGGACCAGCAAATCTATGACGTGATTGTGATCGGTGGGGGGCATGCGGGTTGTGAGGCTGCGGCGGCTTCGGCGCGGCTTGGCGCGCGCACCCTTTTGGCGACCCACAAGATCGCAACGCTGGGCGAAATGTCGTGCAACCCTGCCATTGGCGGCCTTGGCAAGGGCCAGTTGGTGCGCGAGATTGATGCGCTGGACGGCCTGATGGGCCGCGTGGCGGATGCGGCCGGTATCCAGTTTCGCGTCCTGAACCGTAGCAAGGGCCCCGCCGTGCGCGGCCATCGCTGCCAAGCCGACCGCAAGCTGTACCGGGAAGCGATGCAGGCGGCCCTTCTCTCCCAAGAAAACTTGACGATTTTAGAAGGCGCGGTTGAGGATTTAATCCGCCACGAGGATGGCGCGTTCTCCATCTTTTCCGCCGAAGGGCATGAGGAAAAAGGCCGCGCCGTCGTAATCACCACGGGCACCTTCCTGAATGGCCTCATGCATATTGGCGAGGAAAAGATCATTGGCGGACGGGTGAATGAGCCGCCGTCCGTGGGGCTCTCGGCCGCCCTGCGCAAGCTTGGCTTTGACCTTGGCCGCCTGAAGACCGGCACGCCCGCAAGGCTTGATGGCCGGACTATAGATTGGTCGATTTTGGAGATGCAGGAGGGGGACAACCCGCCCGAACCCTTTTCGGCCTTGACCAAGGGCATCACGAACAAACAAGTCGCCTGTGGCATCACCCACACTACGCCGGAGACCCATGCGATCATTCGGGACAATATGCACCGCGCCCCCCTGTTTTCTGGTCAAATCAAGGGTGTAGGTCCCCGTTATTGCCCCTCGATTGAGGATAAAATCGTCCGGTTTGCCTCGCGCGAGCGGCACCAGATTTTCCTTGAGCCCGAAGGGCTTGATGACCATACGGTCTACCCAAATGGGATTTCGACCTCCCTGCCCCGTGATGTGCAGGACGCCATGATCCGCTCGATCAAGGGGCTGGAGAGCGTCACGATCCTGCGCCATGGCTATGCGGTTGAATATGATTATTGTGACCCTAGGGAGCTTCGCGCGACGCTGGAGACTAAACGAGTGCCGGGTCTCTATTTCGCGGGGCAGATCAACGCCACCACGGGGTACGAGGAAGCGGCGGCGCAGGGCCTCATGGCCGGGCTTAATGCCGCGCTAAAGGTCGTGGGCAAGCCCCCCTTCACCCTGCGCCGGGACGAAGCCTATATCGGGGTGATGATCGACGATTTGATCACCAAGGGGACGAACGAGCCCTATCGCATGTTCACCTCCCGCGCCGAATATCGGCTGACTCTTCGGGCGGATAATGCGGATGCGCGGCTGACCCCACGGGGGATCGAAATCGGGTGCGTTGGCCTCGCGCGACAAGAAGCCTTTGCCGCAAGGCAAGAGAAGCTGGCGCAAGCGCGGCAGTTGGCCCAAAGCCTGACCGCTTCGCCACCGTTTTTGGCCGAAAGGGGCCTCAAGATCAATCAAGACGGCCAAAAACGGTCGGTTCTCCAGCTTTTGGCCTATCCCGACATCTCTTTTGAGACGCTAGCCCCCCTCTGGCCAGAGCTTGCGGCCATAGACCCAGACATTAAGGCCCAGATCGAGATCGATGCAGCCTATGCCGGCTATATCCAAAGGCAGGAATCGGACATTCGCGCGTACCGCAAGGATGAGGCGCTGTTGCTCCCGCCCGATCTGGATTATGAGGCAATCGGGAGTCTTTCGACAGAAATTCGTCAAAAACTTAAACAGGTTAAGCCAGAAACCTTGGGTGCGGCGGGCCGCATTCCCGGCGTAACCCCGGCTGCGGTTGTGGCCCTTTTGCGCTATACGCGGCGCGCAGCTGAATCGGACGGTGAGGCATGACACTCCCCAAGGCCCTTTCTGACCTGCTCTCTGTTTCCCATGAAACCACGGCCCACGTTTCATATGAAACCAAAAAGACGCGATTGGAGCACTATGCTGAGCTTCTTCTCGAGTGGAACGAAAAGATCAATTTGGTGGCGGCAAGTACGATCCCTCATCTATGGGAGCGTCACTTTCTTGACTCGGCTCAACTTTTTCCCCTTCTGCCGCCCAAAACGCGCAAGCTGGTGGATATGGGCAGTGGCGCAGGCTTTCCGGGACTTGTTCTGGCCTGCTTGGGGGTTCCTCATGTCCATCTTATTGAAAGTATCGGGAAAAAGGCACGATTCCTCTCTCATGTCACGAAAGAACTCAGCCTAAACGTCACGGTACATCAGGAACGGATTGAGGCAGTTCAAGGGTTTAGGGCCGATGTCGTCACAGCGCGCGCGCTGACGGCCTTGCCAGAACTGCTAGGCCTTGCAAAGCCCTTTATGGGCGAAGAGTCGGTTGCTTTGTTTTTAAAGGGCCAAAACGCGCCAGCGGAATTGACAGAGGCCAAGAAATATTGGACATTCCTTTGCGAAGCGCACCCCAGCCAAACCGCACCGGACAGCGCCATTTTGAAAATCCGCCATGTGAAGGCCCTCCCATCCAATGGTTCAAAACGAAGAAAAAGATAAAGATTTTCAAAACAATACGGCCTCTTGCCGCGTGATGGCCATTGTCAATCAAAAGGGCGGCGTTGGCAAAACAACAACAACCGTGAATCTGGCGACCGCGATGGCTGCGGTGGGCAAACGCGTCCTTATCGTCGATGCGGACCCACAGGGCAACGCGTCGACCGGCTTTGGCATTCCGCGCGCCGCGCGCGGCGCGGGCTGTTACGAACTGATGTTCGATGGCCTCGCGGTCGAAGATGTCGCGGTGCCGACCCCTATTCCCAATTTATCCATCATTACCTCATCCGCCGATTTGGCTGGTGCGGAAATCCAATTGGTGAACTCAGAAAACCGGGAATCGCGGATGCGCGCGGCGTTAGAGCGCAGCGCGACGAATTACGATTATGTTCTTATTGATTGTCCGCCCTCGCTCAATTTGATTACGCTCAACGCGCTTGTCGCGGCGCATGCGATCCTTGTCCCACTTCAAGTAGAATTTTACGCCCTTGAAGGGATGAGCAGTCTCTTGCAAACCGTCGACGCGGTGCGCGCGCGGTTTAATCCGGCGCTTGAGATCCAAGGCGTGATCCTCACCATGTTTGATAAACGCAACAGCCTGTCCGAAGCGGTGTCGAGCGACGTGCGCGCCTTTTTCGGGGCGCAAGTGTACGAAACGGTGATCCCGCGTAATGTGCGCATTTCCGAAGCGCCATCGCATGGAAAGCCTGTGTTGCTTTACGATCTGAAATGCTCAGGCAGCCGTGCTTATATGCTTCTGGCCAGCGAGATTTTGCGACAGGAAGAACAACGCCAATCTGCGGCGTGATTTTTTGATTGAGTAAGGAAAAACGCTGATGAACGCCAAACTGCAAACAAAACCAGCTCCCCTTGGTCGAGGCCTGTCCGCCCTGTTTGGCGATACCGATAATTCGTATCAGGGTCGTGCGCCGCAAACGCCACTGACGCCTGCTACGCCGCGCAGTGCAAACGCGAGTGATCCGCAGAAACTGCCCATCGAATGGATTCAACCCGGCGCGTTCCAGCCGCGCCGTCATTTCGACGACACAGCAATCAACGAACTTGCGGATTCGATCCGCGAGCGCGGCGTGCTCCAGCCATTGATGGTCCGTCCGTTGGCTGGCGAAAAAGATACGTACGAGATTATCGCGGGTGAGCGGCGGTGGCGCGCGGCGCAGGTTGCAGGGCTTCATGAAGTCCCGGTGCTCATCCGCGCCTTTACGGATCGCGAAGCGATGGAAGTCGGCCTCATTGAAAATGTGCAGCGCCAAGATCTCTCCCCCATCGAAGAAGCCGAAGGCTATCGTCGTTTGATTGAGGAGTTCAATCATACCCAAGAAAATCTTGCAAAAATCGTTGGCAAGAGCCGCCCGCATATCACCAATTTACTGCGTCTTCTAAAGCTTCCCGAAAGTGTCCGCGCCATGATTGGTGACGGTTCTCTCTCCATGGGTCACGCGCGCGCCGTGATTACCGCGCAGGACCCCGCCGCGCTTGCCAAAGAGATCGTGAAGAAAAATCTGAACGTGCGTCAGGCAGAAATGCTCGCCAAGAAAATTTCGGACGGACGCTTTGCGAAGAAAGAGCGCGCGCGCAAAGACGTTGATCCCAACATCCTCGCGCTTGAAAACGAGCTGGGCCGTGCGCTGGGCCTTAAAATAAAAATTGCGGCGCAGGGCTCGGCGGGTACGCTCACCATCCATTATCAGGATTTAGATCAGCTGGATTTGGTTTTGAAAAAACTGCAACGATAAAGACTCCATTCATTACGACCCAGCGCGGGGGATACAAAAACAGCTAGCGCCTTTTCTTATTAGGGGACCCAGTCTTCCCCTTTCGTCATGCTGGGGCGCGCAAAGCGCAAACCCGGAATCCCATTAATAACAAAAATTAAACTGGATTCCCGCCGGAGCCTGTCCTCGTAAAGCAGGAGCGCAGGGATGACGGAAAGTTTTAAATGAGTCTCAACCCTAGAAAACCTTTGTTTTTGCGTGTAGGGAGGTGTCGGTGTAAATATGAACAATCGCCCCGAAAATAATAGCGCAACCCTTGTTTTAACCAACAAGAAAAGGATAAGGTTTGGCCACCAATTCACCGAAAAACTATTTAATGACGAAGTATAATGAGTAAGAAAAAAAAGCAGCAAGGAAGCAAAGGCTTTTCACAAAACGGCGCGGACACCGTTCTTGACTCGCTCGTGCGCGCACGGGTGGGCCTTCGCGATGCTGCCGAACAGGGCCATTTGGGCGGCCTCATCAGCGCGATCCGCGAAGCCGAAAAATGGACCGCCGATCGGTCCGCTGATCGCATCGTGATGGATCTGTTGTTTGACGATTTGATGCCCAATGAGCTTTACAATCACTTGCGCGCGCGACCGGGTTGGCGGGAGTCGGCGTTTAGAGTTTGGATTGAAATTGGCCCCATCGAGGGGCAGGGCCGCGATGGCCTTCTTGTGCTCAAAAAACCGGACGAAGATCATTTCTGCTTTTACCAAGTCGGCAATGCGCCCCTTCACGAAGTGCAAGAGAAGCACGGAGCAAAGCTTGTTAAACATCTTCTGACTGCCGAACATCTTGTGAATGGGCACACATCCGTTGACCGGGCTGGCCAAAAGGTCAACACCCACTTGCTTGCGCCTTGCCGGGTTGACCTTGATGAAAATGGGCTGGTTTCTCACCATATGGATCTTAAGGGCTTGCCCGTTATGAGGGACATGGAATCCGGCGGAGAGAAAGTTAAAGCTGAAATAGAAGCAAAGCATAAAGCAAAGGCCCAGCGATCGTCTGTCTATTTGCTGCGGCTTGTCTATTTGATGCAACATGCTGGGGCGTTAAAGATCCAAGCGCCCGCGCCGGGTGAAACAGCCGCGCCGCGCCGAGAGGGGTTCCGTCCGTTTGCCCTTAATCAGGGGTTTTTGACGCGGTTTAATGCCCTTAAAACACCCGATGAGTTGCGGCAACTTTTGGGCTTGCCGACGCAAGCGGCGCGTGAGCAAAGGCCCATCTTTGATCAATTTGGGCCCATAAAAAATGATCCGCGCCACCAAGCAGAAGACCCGGCGCAAATCGTGCGGAACTTTGTCGCCGAAGTGCGGGGCGTTCCTCACATTATATGTGATCGTGCCTTTTGCGATTTAACGCGGGAAATGGCTGACGTCTTGTCGCCCCAAACAGTTGCAGATTTACTTGCGGAGCAGGGCACCTTGTTTGCGCACTTCTGGTTTGAATCGCCCTATGTGCCTTCATTGTCAAAATCTGGTTTTGTGCCGCGCCTTGGCGCGGTCGTTGCGCGGCAAAAAGATGGGCGAGCGCTTTCTTTGCGGATGGTTGAAACAACGCCGTCGACGCGTAAGATCCCGGCTTCGCAGTTTCTTGTCGTGAAAAAGCCAAAGGTGCTGCCTGACGTTGGAATTAACTTTCATCTCGATGCGCGCGAAATCGCGTTTGATAAACCGATTGCCTATGATGAAGAAGCTGCGGCGCGGATGCATTTTCTCGCCACGGGGCTTTTGCTTACCCGTGCCCATGCCGACGGGCTTGCCGCATCGGGCGTTGCTCTGCCATGGGAGCCTATCGGGAAGGGTACCGTAAGAGAGCGCAGCGTGAGCATCCGCAATCCGGGAAAAAAGAGAAAAAGCGCGATCATGATCAACGGCAAAAGCCGAGCGCGGTTGCGTCAGGAAGAGCGCGAGATTCTTAAACTCACCGATGAAGCGTTGGCGTGGGAAGCCGTGAAACAAGCGGCGCGCGACAAGCACGGAAGACTTCTTACGAAAGATAATCATGGGCCGCTGATGGATCTTCTGGATCGCACGGCCAAGGCTATGTTCGGCGCGAAGGGCATGGAACAATATGGTCGGAATGTCACCGTTCAGCTTTCCGATGTGCGCGAATCCATACCCATTCCAAACCGCGTTAATCCGGGGGATCACCGCATCCCCCATCATATGCGCATCACCTTGATGTGGGAGGATTCGCCCTCGCCTGAAATCCGCACCATTCGGCGCGCCTTGTATCGTGTAACAACGCATCTGAGGCCAGATGACGCTGGGGCGTTGAGGGTAGTGATGTCGGCGCGTGGGCGTGAAAACGGGCCCGTTTTGACCCCCTAAAAACGATAAAAAACCATCGAATTTTGGGCAAAAAGGGGTGAATTTTGGCGTTTTTTGTTACAAGAGCAAAACGCTAACCCATTGAAATATAACAAAACACAAAAATCATTTTTGCAAAAAAACATCAAAAAAGGGGTCGAATTTGTGCAAATTCGCCCCCTTTTTGATCGTTTTTGGACCCGTTTTTAGCCGACGATTTCGACCTGGCTAAAGAAATAGGCGATCTCAATCGCCGCATTTTCGGCGCTGTCAGATCCGTGGACTGAGTTCGCTTCGATGCTTTCGGCGAAAGCTTTGCGGATTGTACCCTCGGCGGCTTGGGCCGGATTGGTTGCGCCCATGATTTCACGATTGCGCGCGACGGCGTCTTCACCTTCCAAAACCTGAAGGACAACGGGGCCAGAGGTCATGAATGTGCATAAGTCGTTGAAAAAAGGACGTTCTTTGTGAACAGCATAGAACCCTTCCGCCTGTGCGCGGGTGAGTTGCACGCGGCGCTGCGCGATGATGCGAAGGCCCGCGCCTTCCAGCATTGCATTGATTTTGCCTGTTAAATTCCGGCGCGTGGCGTCGGGCTTGAGGATCGAGAAGGTGCGTTGAACGGCCATAGGGGTGACTCCTTTTGGGAAAAGCATTGTTTCGCCGCGTTATAGAGGGCTTTTCTAGAAGAGACAAGGGCAAGTCGCAGAAAACCGCCCTGTTTTCCGTATGAAACTATTCACCGGCCTTGAATGTCCCCCCGCCGGGCGGATAGAGTGAAGCAAGCACAATCCATTAACGGGGGTGTATAATGAGTAAGCAGGATAATCGGTCTGTTTGTATAACGCTTCCAGAGGGCACGCGCTTTTTCGAGGGCACGAAACGCATCGGAGACACGCTAACCCCTTGTGTTTATTGCGTTGGATCCAAAGGTGAACTTGCCGATTTCTGGGGAGGAGAAGATTGGGGCTCCTGTCGCGACACCCTTACGACACCGCCTAAAGATGGGGGTCAAATTCCTCTTTATATCGTGAATGCCAGGCGTGGGTTTTTTACGGCCTATGTCGCATCTCCTGCAGCCCTTGAGCGTGTGTTGAAGGAAACAGATGGACAGCCGTTCCCTGGTGGCAAGAAA
>CAYZXV010000015.1:0-14421 GCA_964482525.1 uncultured Rhodospirillaceae bacterium
GGCATTGCTCCATCAATAGAGCCAAGTGTCGACTTTCCAAAAAATAAAAAGTCAATCCACGCAATACCCCAGTCGTTTGTAGTCTCTGACGGGGGCTGGAAAATCTGCGCATGGGCGGGTGTCGCAAAAAGAGAGAGCAAGAATGTCAAAATTAACAGTGCCGAAAATGCAAGGCACCCAACGACGGCGAAGAAATAGATGACTTGGGGTACGCCCTGCTTTGTAAAGGACAGGTTGCTATATGCCGTGCCGATGACTTCGCGCATGGTGAGGGGAACGCGCATATCGGCAAAGGCGGGATGCTCCTTTGGAAACAAACGAGCGGACACGAACAACGCCGCGATCATGCGCACAAACATGCGTACAGATTCTTTAAGCGGCGCGATGTCCTTTCCAAATTCAGGATTAAACAACCGTCCCAATAGGGAGCGTTTGGCGGGTTCATGCGGCGCGGTATTTTTGTTGTCCCCAAATAGCATTAAAGAATCTCCCGATCCACTGTTCATACCCATTTGCTCCAACGGCCCTATTGGCCCTGCCGCCACAATCGCGTCACCTGTTTGCCGGGCGCCATTTTGCTGGAAACTCAACCTACTGCCCAACAGCGCGAGTCGCGCATAAGGCCCGCTCACCCATGTTATATACCAACCAGTTAAAGAGTTTTTAATTGCTTTCTTCAAAGCCTCAAAATAGGCCGAAAGCGTGGCGATGGCGCTTGCCAATAGGTTCTTTCCGCAAATCTTTTTCATAGAATCCTTCATTCTATAAAAACCCCAAATCCCTTAAATACATTCCACATTCAAAACCATATAGATTATACCACAAAATTTGCTCAAATTTTACCATTTTCTACATACGGCAATCATTTTTATTTGTTTTATTTCAATGCGTTACAAGTCATCGGCGCGGGTTCGCTAAGGGGCGGAATGGCTCTATACTTGCTCCCTTGGCCTCAAAGGCCTTTTCCACCCATTCCGGCCTATTCGCGAGATATAGTCAGGCTCAAATCAAGTGACCATGAAAAAGAAAGCAACCGGGATCCCCGCCTCCCGTCTTCGCTCCTTCTGAGCTTCGCCGGGCTTGGTATAGGCCCTGCGTAGCTTTCTTAAGCGAAGCTGGGTCGCGGGGATGACGATAATGGAGTGGCTGTTCCATAAATACTGTCATTCCCGCGAAAGCGGGAATCCCGTTTATTCTTGAATCATTTTATGTGGCGTTGGCTATATCAATTACAACAGGCCATTCTATCTAACAAAAACGCCCCGGAAGGGGCGTTTCTGTGTGATCCTATCATACCAGATCAGCGGACTTATAGGCGCTTACTGCACACCGATGACCTGATAGAAATAGAAACCCGCTGACGCTGCGTTCGAGTTCTCAACACATCCCGTCATCTTGCCATCCCATGCTGCCGGCCAAGTCGCACCGTTGTTAAGACCTGCTGCTGTAAAGTCGCCAACATCAGCAACAGCCGCATGTGCTGCCCCAACGGCCATAGCATTCGCCTTTGAGTTGACTTCGTCACAGACACCTTCCGCAACTTCAAGCATGGCGACCCGGTTTCCTGCCGCCGATCCGATACCAGGGATCGCAATTAAAGGATAAAGCCACGCATCGGTGCCCGTAAGCGACATCGTCGTGGATGGCGATGTGATACCGCCGCCCGATGGCGCAAAGAGATCCGTTGTTGCCGTTGTGTCTGCAGGATCAATGTTTACAGTCGAAAACGCAACGCCATTACCGACAATACGTTCAAAGCCAATTTTCAAATGCTGTCCAATATCGATCAGCGCAACCGCTTTGGCCTTATGACTCTCGCCAGTTGTCGACGTAGAAAACGACCCACTGCCCGCGGAGATCGCCGCAGCAAGGATACCAAGAACAGCAATAATAAACAGGATCGGGCCGATCGCGATACCAGCCTGTGAAGACAGGCGAGCCTGCGGGACAACCTTTGAAAGTCCAATCATTTAGATCCCCTGCACATATTCATGACACTAGCGATTCCCAACCTTGTCGAGGATACGGCCTGTTCGTTAAGCATTTCTTACCGCGCCAAACTCGAATCATAATTGAGCATGCCTTGACAGTGCATCGAAGCCCGAACAATCAATAAAGTCAAACGATTTATACAGTTAGGCCACGACCTATTTGTTTTTATCGGATGATTGTTGTTTCGGTGCCGAAAATGATATTTTCTTTGGCGTCAAGATCGCACGCATTGGGACAGATGAACCGCAAAAGTTGCCCACACAAATTTCTTGAATTTGCCAACGATACTGGGGCGACATTGTATCTACATAACTGAGAATCGTAAGCCATAGCCTGAATTTGGACGGCTCGTTTGCGGTAATGGTCAAAGACGAATCACGCCCCAAAACAAAGACAAGTTCAGGGTGGCGCTTTTGAAGCCGCTGGATAAGGGGTTCCATCTCCCTTACGTTCGGTTGTGTCATCTCCATCTTTGGCAAACTGGGTTCGGACGCCATAGCTTGGATAAGATCGCGCTTGGCGCCCACGGAAAGATGGACGGTATACATTGCCATAAGCATAAGGACGATCGCACCGCCCCAACACACGCCGACAATCACCATTAGAGAGGAGTCAAACTTTCTGAGCGCCCTAGCAAGCACTTTGGGGCTAAACGCTTTGATAAGGGCAGCCATGTCCAAATTGCTCATCTGCGGCCATCCTTCTCTTTTCCTGTACCGACGTCCAACGCATCTCGTGCATTTCCGATAACTACCCCGTATTGGCTGTTACCGAGCGTTTGTCCCCCAAGGTCACGAATGCGATCTGACGTCACGTTCGTCGGGACGACTGCGCGCCATAGCGTACGGCCTCGCTTAATCTGGTAAACTTCTAGAAACCCATTTAATTCAATAAGACCATCATTTAAATCAGAGAATTGGGCGAGTTGTTCGCGCATAGGGCTGGCCCGTTGTTCTTGCACTGACCGCATAAGTGCTAAAGTCTTCTCTTTTGTGCGCTCTTCTATTTCCGCAAGATTTCCGTGCGATTTTACGGCAGACATCCCCGCAACAAGCCAAATGAAAACGGCAACTACGCCAAAGACCAAGGCGGAGAGAACGGCGAAGGTCGACAGAATACGCCTTGCCCTATCTTCAAACAATGAGATGGACAGCCATGGCACTGGCTGGAGCTGATTTATGTGATCTGGAACCAATTCGACAACGGGTGCGTTGTCAAACTCGCGAGCCATGCGCTCGGCCTTCGCCCTGACAACCGAAGCCGTCCCACGATGAATGTGCAAACTGTCGGCAGTTACCGTCATCATGGTCGCAGCTTCATCGCTGAAATAGGTATAAATCGTGGGGGGTACGGCTGCATCAACCATGCCTGGAAGCAAAGAAGCAAACGGACACCATGTGTTCGGGCATGAAGCCATTGCTTCAGAGTTCACTGCAATATAATAAATTTTATCGTCTTTAACTTGCCAAACGACATGGACACGTTCCGTATCAGCGGCTTCGGCGGCTGCGTTCCAAACAATTTCCTGTTCCTCGCCGATCACACGTGGGCAACAACCACCAATTAACTCTGGCGGAAAATGATAATCTGTAAACTCCCCAATTCCCCCAGTTAAAGATTGAACAAGAGATATTGAAGATTCATCATCGGCGTCTACCATCAGGCTGGCGTCAACGACTTTACCTCGGCTTTCAATCTCAAAAAGCCCCATCTCCGCCGCGAGGGGGTCAACACGATCACCAACTGAGCCTTTCATAAGAAAGCTCATCAAACTCGTTTTGATCTTAGCCACCCATTGTTCAAACATATGGCTATCCTCTCATTTCCTTAAGGCTGTTGAGGAAGCTTTGGTTCTGCAGCATCAACAGATATATCGTCGTGAGAATAGTAATACCGGACAGTCCCACAAGCATATACAGACCGAATTTTACAATTTTACGTTGATCTGCCTTAGCCATCAACCCTCTCTCATCAGCTATCGAATCATAGACTTCGGCCAACTGATCCACAGATTGAATGGTCAGGATCTGGTCACGTTCGGCCTTGGTCAAAGGCCACTGCGCCATCGCTCGAGCCGGTTCAACACCAGCCATGATCCTATCCTGACACGTTTGCCAGTAAAGACGGGTTGCTGGTTCGACAGAACTGTCAATAATGATTTTTAACGCATCGGCCAGGGGCACTTTGCCGCGCAATAATCTAGAAATCAGTTTTGCGCTGTCCTTCATATTTGTGTTTCTCATATAACTCGAAAGAAGCGGTGTTTTCATCATCAACCGGCCTGTTAAATGATCTTGCTTGTGCTTGTTTTTAACATAAGAGAGGCCAAAAAATATGATCCCCAAAATAATGATGGTGGAAAAGGCGAGCATCACTCCATTAATCACAGATACAGTCCGAATACCTTGCTCAAACTTTGCTACAGCATCTGGGTCCGTGCTCTTCGTTCCTTGGGCCCGCAGATAAGGAATAAATCCAAACTGCGCGCCCCAGATCGAGCCAATGACCGTGATTATATCAAACGAAAGCCAGCTCATTGCTGCGATTATTGTTTTGTATTGGGCTCCTTTTTGTTCAACATGCTCGATAGCGTGTTGAATAACCCCTTTGAGATCTCCTGCTCGCTCTCCGGCCATGATGATAGCCATGGTCGGCGCATCCATAAGTTTGAGTTCCTTAAGAGCCTCGGAAAATGAACCGCCCCCTTTCAGAACGGTCCGCGTCGGCAAAAACGCAAGACGGCGACGCGGATCTTCTTCGCCCTCGATAATGTTCATAAGAGCAGTGCCCGCAGATGTCGTCGCAGATTGGAAACGGATAGCGCGAAGAAGCTGCATTTGCCATTCACGGTTTCGAACATCCATCCATTCAAACAAAGGGGGTTTCTGTTCACGGATCTCAATTGGCCACAGCCCCTTATTCCTCAGCTGACGACGAACAGCATGCTCATCGGGAAGATAAAAATCATCTTCACCGATAACTTTGCCTCCCCCGATAGTCTGCTGGACATAGCGGGCATGATAAAGTTTCATGCGCCCCTCCCCTGCTTCGCAGCAGCTTCTTCGACCATCAACGCCGCACCCATATTGGCATCAATTGCACCACGTCGGATAAGGTCGCGAATGGATTCGCGACGTGGCATGTAAATCGTACCAGGAACATCCACGACGGAAGCTGAGACATTCGAGACCATCATTTCGGTGATGGCGCGTCTGCTGGCTTGATCTTCGGGCGGAAACATAGCTTCCAACAAAAGTGTTCGACCAAGAAACCCCGTATGGTTGCAAAGGTCACAACCGTTTGGAACGGCCAAGGACACTTTATCCTCAGGTTTTAATCCTAGATCCGCGCATCGCGTTTCGCTTTGAAAAACCGCCAGTGAACTCTCGACTCGATGACACGCTGGACAAACGGTTTTAACCAATCGTTGTGAAAGCGAAGCCACAAGCGCGTGACCAAGGATGTACAATCCGCTGGTCCGGTAGTCCGAACCAAGAAACCCGTCAATACGGTCAAGCGTATGAATAGCGTCAACGGCGTGAACAGTTGTAATCACAAGGTGTCCGGACTCCGTTGCGCGCAAAGCGGCTTCGACTGTGTCACCATCTCGCATTTCGCCCACAATAATAACATCCGGATCATGTCGCATCAGTGCCCGAATAATGTCGGCGATTGTGTTTGCGGAATTATCGGTCACAGAGGTCTGATCAACAAGCGGCATATCATATTCAACCGGCGCTTCGACTGAATAGACGGCACGCGCTGAACGATCAATTTCTTGAATGATACCGTAAAGGGTTGTTGACTTACCGGACCCAGTTGGACCACTTACGACAATCAGCCCTCCGTCCTTCGTGTGACCATGGACAGCCCTTTTAAGCTTTTCAGCGACCACGGGGGCATGCATGAATAACTCAGAGAAGCTGCGCAAGTTCTCTCGGTCAAGCAAACGAAGTGTCAGTTTTTCACCAGACGGCGCAACAGGCAAAGCGGCGACACGAACGTCGATCATACGCCCCTGCCACTCAAAGCCAAGACGACCATCCTGCGGATGCTGACGGTCTGCCGCGTCCATTTTAGAGTCTGTTTTTATGCGCGTGACAAGCGGCGCCATTACACGATGAGGGACCAAATGCTTGTAAACCAAGTCACCGTCTACGCGATACCGTATCCAGCACCTCGCATCGTCTTCTTGAAGGGAAAGATGAATATCGGATGTACGACTTTGAAGGGCTTCGGCAAGAATGTCATGCAAAGCCTGCTCGATCAACGACGCATCGTCCGGGTCACGAGCCAACGAAGCAAAAATCCGCAAAAGGCGCTCGCCTGCGACTTCGCTTTGTTCGCGCATAAGACGGGACAACTCTGTCCGATCCCACGGCTCAACCTCAATCTTGTCAACTTCATGATGCGAGCGGCGGAGCATGGCAGAAATACGCAGCAAATCTGCATCATCGACGCGGTCCCCCACCGCAACCCGTAAGATTCCATCCTTCAGCTCGAGCAGGCACAATCCCATAGCCGCCTGATTGGCGACCGAAACAAAGAGTCGAAGCGCCTGCATAGTCAGGTCTTCGCGCCCCTCTCGTTTTCTAAGCTTGTCTTGTTGGTCTTCTTCAACCACAAAGCCATTGCGGCGCAGAATCTCCTCAATCGTGAGATAGCGTCCCATGGCACGACGCATTGTCTGTTCGGCCAGCGCCAATTCGTAGTGACGCGGTTTAATGCGCGCAGCAAGAGCAGCCTGCGCCTCTATTTCAGGCTTTGGATCGAACACATTCGAGTGGGACGAAGTTGTTTCCATTATTTTGTCGCTGGCAAATCGACCGAATTCGTCTCGTTTCTCAAAGGCAGCGATGACGATGAAGATGCCCCCCTGGTCGACGTCTTGGCTGAACCGAAAGACCCGGTTTCCTTACGGTTCGCCACGCTGCGTTCTCTTAGAGATTCGACCGAGGTTAAAACTAGTTTTTTCTTATCTTTTCCAATTTGAATCTCCGCCTGACGCGCCGTTATCGCCAACACCTTTAGCTTGCTTGTTTCACTAAGGCTAACCTCATCACCTACAGACGCCGTCTTTGTACTTCCATCAGGTAAATAAAGAACCGCCCGGCTCCCTACCGTTCCGATTAATTTAACCTCATCCACGGAATACTGAATTTTCGGTTTTACCGGTGCGTCACCTTGGTCTAAAATGGCTTCAACCCCATCGACCGAAAGCGGCGCGATCTTGCCGGCAATTGCGTTTTGGACGTCGTCCAAACTTGGCGGCGGCACAGAGCTTCCACGCGTCACACGGGACGTCCCAGAAGTCAAGAGCGAACCGCTACCGGTTTTTCCTGAACTTACTGCTGTGGACGGAACGATCCCATCTTTAGGTTCCTTCGCCTTGCCACGGATAGGGATCACAGCAAACCCAAGACGCCCGGAATGCCGAATAATCAAATCCGTTGAAACATTGCCTCGCGTCTGCGGTTTCCACATCAGCGTAACAGGGCAAGACTCGCCAACCTTTAGCTCCATGTCCGGAGCGCACCCTTGATCGATCGTTTCCAAACCATTATCCGGCGCAATCACTTCAATTGAAAGAATGGTAATATTCTCGTTACTGTCGTTGACCATCAACGCCGAACGAACCGCCTTGTCTGTGCCAATCTCAACCTCGCCAAAGTCGACTGGTTTTATGTCCTTTGTGCTTATGGCCAACCCGGCATCTTGTTTTTCGGTTTTCATACCGCCCGTTTTACCAAGCGCCTTCGCCCGTGCAATGCGACCAGCCCCATCATGGGTGAACAGCAGTTCTGCGGCCCACGACCCATAACCTGCTGGCGTCACTTCTATCGTTACAGAACAACGGCTTCCCGCCTGAATGGATTTCCCACGCGTACAATCATCGGCCATAATTTCTGCTTTAACATTACTATCACCATTGGCCGTAACGCCTTCAATATTCACGGTTTGCGAGGATTGATTGACAAAAAAGAACGTGGCACGGCGCCCCAAGCTGATCGGTGTATCGCCCAGATCAATCTCATTTTTCGGCTCGACTTTGATAGCCTCCTCGATGGTTCCAGAGCCACCCGCGATGGGGGGTTGAAACGCCGCGTCACGCGACGCCCAAGCCGGACCGGCAGTCACGAGAACCAATAAAAAAAACAAGATGAGGCGTGTGCGCATTACCATCCCTGATACCAATTCGATGTCCCTCCGCCCCGCATTTCATCAAATGCGTGACTAAACCCTCGTTGTAACAAGCGGCGATCCACGACGGCGCCGTCCTGAGCCTGCGGGGCATAGGCTCGCATCGTTTCTGAAAACGATGAAGCAGGCACAGCAGACTCGGTGTTATACAGTGGCAAGGCGGCCTGTGGTTGCGTAGAAGGCAAGCTAAGAATCTTAGTGCCATCCTTATCGATCATCACAGCGTCAGAAACGCCGACCGATGCGGTCACTTTTTGAGTGGAAGGCGAAAGATACGAGTCCGCCGCCTCCGCCAACCCTTCCTCAAAAAGAACGATAGAAGGCTTTACAAGGATCACAAGTTCGGTATTTTTTAATTGGTCACGCGAGTAGGAGTTAATTTGCCCTGCCCCGAAAGGAAGCGGAACCCCTTCACGATCGTTCACATCGCGCGAAGTTACAAGACCGGCCATAACAAGATTGTCACCGGGACGCACGCGGATCGAAGTGGAAACCTTACGCTCTGATGTTTCAGGCAAGTTAATCGTCACACCGGAACCTGCGTTCGTTGGGTTAAGGCTGATCACATCCTGTGTCGTCAGTTCAAGGATGGCCGATATGATCCCCCCCTCATACGAACCGCCCACAACCACCGTCAAGCCCGTATCGATGCTGTCCGTTGAAACGGTATTCGTCCCGACGCCACCCGAACTACTTCCCGTTCCTGCAACACTGGAAGTCAGCTGACCAACCTGAGAAATGTAACGCTGCTTCCCACCGACACGAAAATCCGCGTTCGAACCTGATACGAAAGTAAGTTGCGGACTGCTGATTGTCTGGACTTGCCCTTGCTCTTTCAAAAATTGCAAAACAGCTTCGGCGTCAACACGCCCTTTCAGGGTGGCGCCAATACTCACGCCTGGACTGGTCAAGCTCGTAAAGCCGGTTGTCAAACTGCTCAAAGCGTATTCCTGCATGCCATTACGGACCGCATCGAGTGAGAAACTCTTCCAATTGATGCCCGTTGCGTTATCTCCATTCAGGGTTACTTCCCAGATATAAAGCTGCAATACAATTAGAGGACGTCCGTGCCGTAATTGATCCAAATACTGGCGCACACGCTCATATCCTTCAACGTCAGTTGTATAGATTAGATTGCCGCCTTGCGCGTCGATTTTAACCTTCTCACCTGCAAGATCACCGATAGTGTCCGCCATTGTGTTGGTCGCGGCGCTTGACGCCGCCGCCTTGGTCGGAATAGAGGGAAGATCAATGATAAAAGTTTCTTTATCTTTGATTTCGAGCAAGCCACCGCGATAACTGCAAAACACTTTTGCCGAGGCACATATCTTTTGGACGACCGTCGGCAATGGACCACTCAAGTTGGTGACTGTAACTAACCGACTATCAAAGCTTCCCGCATCCCATGACAAAGAAACTTCTGTTCCCTCTAACACGGCTTGGAGGGCAGCCGTGACAGGCACCGATCGAAGATTCGTATTCGGAATCACAATTCCTGTAGGCAACTCGTCCGCCTGGCTTAGTTTTCTCTCGCGCAAACGGGTACCCATCTTCAATTTAACGATGGGAGGATCTTCGGCCCCCCTCACCGTTTCCTCCGCCTCAGGCACTTCAGCAACTTGAGGCAAACGACCGGTTGTCGGCTTTGCCTGCGGAAAGTCGCCATTGATGGTGCACCCCAAAAGAACCCCAACGGACAGCACAGTGATGAGAAACCGAAAACGCATACAAAACCGCCTTTAACACCAAGGGCTGGGCTAGAAGGCAAAAGCCTCCCCCATACTTCCCATGATTAAGGCCATGTTCGGTTGATAATTCGTTAACTTGTCTTAAGGAAATTCAATATATATCAAGACCGTCACATTCACGGAGCCCTCACATGATTCACACCAGTCGTCCTCATAAGAAGAAAGGCTTTAGCCTTTCCGAAGCGACAATCGTTTTGGGCGTCGCAGGCCTGATTTTGGGCGGCGTATGGTTAGCAGCTAGCAATGTACGAGATCGGGCCGCCGTCGAGGACACAGCACATGATATTGCCATGATATCACAGAACATTCGCAAAGTTTACAGTGGTCGAGGCTCCTTTTCCCTTGCCTCTGGATCGGATATTACGGCCATGCTGGTCAATTCCGAGGTCTTCCCGCCCCACCTTTTCCACCAGAATCCCCCGACGACACCGCGCACAACATGGAAAACGACTATTCGAGGCGTCGTTGATGGTGCAACGACCTTTCAGATCGTCTTGGACCCTACTATTCCCAGAAACGTTTGTCAGTCTTTGGTCTCCCACTTTATAGGTACCGGCCGTGAGCCGGGGCTTTTGGATGTTCAAGTTAATGGGGCCACCTTGGGTAATCTTGATCAAGTCGGGATTAGCACGCTACCTGTCGCATGTGATCGCATCACACTGGTTTTCCGGCTATAGCTGTTTGATATGATCGCCTCAGCCCCACTTTCTTTCATAACAGGCGCGACGGGTTTCGTTGGCGCTGCGGTTGCACATCTTCTTGAATCCAAAGGACATCGCCTTCGGCTTTTGTGCCGGAAAGGCAACAATCGGCTTAACCTGACCGGCCTTAAAAATGCTGAAATCGTCGAAGGAGACCTCCGGAAGTCTCTCTCCTATGCGGACAAGCTTGTGGGCTGTGACTACCTATTCCATGTAGCTGCGGATTATCGCATATGGGTTCCCAGCGAGTCCGACATGAATGCGATCAATGTCGATGGCACCCGCGTCCTTATGATCTCTGCACAAAAAGCAGGGGTAAAGAAAATCATCTATACCAGTTCGGTTGCGACCTTGGGCTTGCCGCCGGGTGGGGGCGATGGAACCGAAGACACGCCAGTCTCCCTTGAGAACATGGTTGGTGTGTATAAACGATCAAAATTTCTTGCCGAAGAAGCCGTTCGAACCCTTATTCAAAAGGATGGTTTGCCTGCCGTAATCGTCAACCCATCTACGCCCATAGGACCACGGGATATTAAGCCAACACCAACGGGGCGGATCATTGTAGAAGCTGCAGCGGGACGCATGCCTGCCTTTGTCGATACTGGGCTTAATATCGCCCATGTGGACGATGTGGCTATGGGTCACGTCCTTGCACTGGAAAAGGGTGAAATAGGCGAGCGTTATATTCTGGGGGGCGAAAATATGGGGCTTGGCACCATCTTGGCTTGCGTTTGCGAACAAGTTGGACGAAAACCACCTACTGTCAAACTTCCCGTCGCCCCCCTTTTCCCACTGGCCTATGCGGCAGAACTTACGGCGCGGGTGACAGGAAAAGAGCCCTTCCTCACAGTCGATGGCCTTAAGATGGCAAAAAAGAAAATGTTCTTTTCTTCCCAAAAGGCGATGAATACCCTTGGTTACGCACCACGCCCAGCGGTGCAAGCCATCGCGGACGCAGTCACGTGGTTTCGTCAAAATCACTACATTTGATACTCTTTGGTCATGTTGATCTTTCTTACACTCCTTTCCTTGTCCGGGTGGCTCTATCTCGGTTTTGCCCATGGTCGGTTTTGGGACCCACCATTCGACAATGCCGCACCTGAACCTACCAACTGGCCTACTGTCGATATTGTCGTGCCCGCTCGCGATGAAGCAGATATTTTGCCGCGCACCCTCCCCTCCCTTTTGACCCAAGATTATCCGGGGTCCTTTCGCGTTGTCTTAGTAAATGATCACAGCACAGACGGCACCGCAGCCATAGCCCGCGCAACAGCGTTTCGCCAACAACGTGCAGGGATTTTAACCGTTATAGATGCACCCAATCTCCCTGAGGGATGGAGCGGCAAAGTTGCAGCGATGCAGGCAGGCCTAACACACAGTCAGGCATCCTTTGTCCTCTTCACAGATGCCGACATTCTCCATCCGCCGCAAAGCCTACGCCGGCTTGTCGCTCGCGCCGAAGCGGACCAACTCGATCTTACCT
This sequence comes from uncultured Rhodospirillaceae bacterium, assembly GCA_964482525.1. GTDB lineage: Bacteria > Pseudomonadota > Alphaproteobacteria > UBA9219 > UBA9219 > UBA8914. The sequence continues at coordinate 12,126 of CAYZXV010000015.1, forward strand.
CGCTAATGGTCAAGCTTCACTGTAACACATGGGCCGAAAAGCTGATGGTCCCGGCATTTGTGTTCTTTTTTGCGATGCTTTATCCTTTCAGCCGCGCAAATAACCCCCAATCCAAAATTGCCGCTGCCGCAGGCGGCGTGATGCTCGTGCGGCGCGAAGTACTCAACGAAGCTGGGGGACTGGAAAAAATCAAAGGCGCATTGATCGACGATTGCTCGCTTGCAGGCCTTATCAAGACGTGTAGCGGTCGTATTCGCCTCACGCTCACACACGACGTGCACAGCCTGCGCATTTATAAAAACATCGGCGAGATTCATAATATGATCGCGCGCACGGCCTATACCCAACTTCAGCATTCGCCGCTTTGGCTTGGCCTTTGCCTTGCCGGTTTATATCTGCTTTTCCTGCATCCTTTTGTTGCGCTAGCGACAGGCGGCATAACAGCGACTTTACTTGGCTTGGCCGTTTTTTATGAAGCGTTTGTCCTTTATCGACCCACAATCCGCTTTTATGGCCGTTCTCTGCCTTGGGCTGCCAGTTTGCCATTAGCAGCCATCTTCTATATGGTCGCCACTATCGCCTCAGCCATCCGTTATCACAAAGGCCAAGGCGGCCAATGGAAGAACCGGATCCACAACGCATGACAACCTCTCTTGAAACCCCAAGCGGAAAAACGGACTCGACAGAGAATTTTCCTGTCGCCCATTTAATCTCCAAGCCGTACCGCAAGCATGTGGAAGCGTTTTACATCTTTGCGCGTGCCGCAGATGATATCAGCGACAATCCACAGCTTTCTGCCGAAGAAAAAATCGCGCGTCTTGACCGCTTCGATACGGCTCTGATGGACCCCGCTGACGACAAGATCGCAAGTGTGATCCCCTTGCGCGAAAGCCTGAAGGAAACGGGCGTGACGCCAGAGCATGCCCGCGATTTATTGAAAGCGTTCAAACAGGACGCCACCAAGCTCCGTTACGAAACATGGGACGAGCTTCTGGATTATTGCCGTTATTCAGCCTCGCCCGTCGGACGATATTTGCTCGACCTGCACGGCGAGACGCGCGAGGCGTGGCCTGCGAACGATGCTCTATGCTCGGTTCTTCAGATCATCAATCACCTTCAGGACTGCGCCGACGATTATATCGAGATGGATCGGGTTTACATTCCGCGAGATATCCTTCACGCATGTGGCGGCCATTATGACGATCTGGGGCTTGAAATGGCATCGCCGGGCTTGCGCGCGGCCATGATTACCATGCTTGATCACATGGAACCGATGATGCAACTCGCGCAAACCTTCCCGCCGCAGGTTCGGGACTTTCGTTTGCGCATGGACACGGCCGTGATCAATGCGCTTGCGGTAAAAATGATAAACCGTCTACGTTACCGCGACCCGCTATGTGATTATGTAAAGCTAAACAAAGCGCAAAAACTCTGCGCCCTGATCCAAGGATTGATCACGGCGATCAGGACGTAATTGAATATATGTGCAGTGTCATTCCGCACGAAGCATGGGGCGACTGCCACATGCGAAGATGCGGAATCCCATTTGTCTTCTACCTTTAAACCAAATGGGATTCTGGGTTCGCGCTGCGCGCGCCCCAGAATGACGGAGCTTTTTAGGAGGTCCAACCCAACTTAAATTCGCTTTAACGCTATCTTATTCCCCGCGACCCACGCTTGGCCGACGGCCAGCCCCCCATCCCCAGCGGACAGTTTCTGCGGCCAAAGCAGTCTCATGCCTGCGTATTCCGTCAGGGCAGAAAGGCGGCGCAATTCACCACACAGCACCTTGTTAAAGAAACAACCTCCGCTCAAGGCAAATGTTTTAAGACCTGTTTGTTGTGAGGCGTTTTTCATCCAAGACATAAGCGCGGCGGCAAGGGTGCCATGAAACAGGTTCGCGCCCTCTTCTGCACCACAGGATAACAGCCGTTCAAGCAGCGGCCTTACATCAAGAACGCCATCGCCGCTAAGCTGCCATCCCTGCGGGTCAATAACGGGAGTCGTTACCATGGCTTCAAGCGCCATGGGGGCCTCGCCTTCGAATGACGCGATGGGCTTGACGCCAAGAAGCCCGCAGGCCGCATCAAACAAACGACCGGCACTGCTCGTCAGCGGCGCGTTCAGGCCACGTTGCATCATCATTTCCATATGCGCCGCGCCTTCAAACGCAGAAAAGCGCGAGGCAATTTCATCGCCTCGCCCAAGTGCAAAGAGCGCCGCTGCGCCCATGCGCCATGGCTGCCGCGCTGCAAGATCGCTGCCCGGTTGATGCAGCGGATACAGATGACCAAGC
>CAYZXV010000016.1:0-14088 GCA_964482525.1 uncultured Rhodospirillaceae bacterium
ATCTTTGGGCAATTGGGTTTCGCCAAGTGCGCTTTAGGAAAACAGCCCTGATTTTCGGTCTTTTTGTTATCGATTGGCCCATACTGTTGTTGTCGTGTGCTGCTGCTTTTACTTACTTCAATCGCACATAAATAGTTAAAATCTTAACCATAATTTTCTGTTTTTAGAAAATGTCGGCTGCGTCCCTCAGAAAATGCGGCCGCGCATAGACGCTTGATCTTGCGAGAGATTATTAAGCGAGAAGGCCCAATCGGCCATGACATCGAGTATTTTTTCGGCCTCAATTTGGTTCGATAATTTTTGACGATCCTTCACCATTAAAAAAGCGGGCATTTGCCCGCTTTTTTAATGGTGAAGGCCTACGAAAATGCCGCGCCGTTTTGAATGGCAGAGTGACCTTTAACTGAAGACTAAAATTGTCTATGTATGCGTTAGCCTAACAAAAGGGACGACTGACATGTGGCAAGAAATTTGGAGCACTGTGCTATCCGAGTTTTCAGACATTCCGGACACAGCGCAAATTACACGCCTTACTCTTCGATTATTGGTTGCGGCGGTTCTGGGCGCTCTGCTGGGGTATGAGCGGGAGCGGCAAGGAAAGAGCGCTGGTGTGCGAACACATATGCTGGTTGCCATTGGCGCGGCCCTTTTTATTCTTGTTCCCCAACAAGCAGGAGCTTCCACAGCAGATCTAACAAGAGTTTTGCAGGGGTTAATTGCTGGCGTGGGGTTTCTTGGGGCAGGGGCAATCATTTTAGGAACCAAACATGTTGAGACTAGGGGGCTAACAACAGCTGCGAGCATATGGGTTACAGCGGCAATAGGTGTTGCCGCAGGAATGGGTCGGGAATCCACGGCAGTATTAAGCGCGCTTCTGGCTCTTTTTGTCCTTTCGGTGCTTCGGGTTATGCGCAATAAAGAACAAAACAAAAAATAACGCCTTGGTCTTCTGTGGGGTTCTTATGGTTCGCGGAGTTGTTCAAAAAAAAGACCGCAAGATTTTTCTTCATCAGGCTTGATTTCCTGAATAGGGTGATTATATCATTCCATACGAATGGCGGGCCGGGCCCCTCTGGCGGTAAAGGTTTAGTTCCTCTATCGCGATGTCGGACCGCATCGGGAAAAGTTTTTCCGGTGTAGGTTTGATCTTTCTTTCAAAACCAAATCCGAAAGACATCCCGATCAAACTGAACCTTGTTTGAGGAGGAAGAGTTATGCCCTTATTAACATCACCCATTGATGGCTCCCCCATGCGGCAAATACACCGCTATGGTATTGAAATTGATGTTTGTCCGACCTCTGGCGGCATATGGTTGGACAAAGGGGAGCTTGAGAAGATACTCGCGCTTCTTCAAGAAGAGCCAAACAATCGGTCGGTGCCTGCGCGGTCGTCCGAAGGATATGGGCATCACGATGACGACAGATATAGAAGGGAAGACGAAGAATATCGTCGTTATAAGGAGAGGGGATACTATGGTTCAGGCAAATACCATAAAAAGGAAAGCAGAGCTTCCCGTATCATGGATTTGTTCGATTTCTAAAACACAAAAGGTTTATGAACGGCCTTAAGGGCCGTTCATAACGTTAATTGCGCAGGAAAACCACATGTCAGACACTCTTATGCTTTTCGCCGGGTTAATTCTGCTTTTTGCTGGCGGTGAATTCCTTGTTAAGGGGGCTGTTGCTCTGGCGCGGAATTTTGGGCTTTCAAAACTTTTAGTAAGTGCTGTTATCGTTGGATTCGGTACATCTATGCCAGAGCTGACCGTTTCTTTGGGGGCCGCATTGCAGGGGTCCGCTGATATTGCGGTTGGCAATGTCGTCGGGAGTAATATTGCAAATATTCTTTTGATTGTTGGGCTTTCTGCGCTGTTAAGTCCTATCGTGATTAAAAGGAAAGCCGTTGTCCGAGATACTTATGCGATGTTAGGCGCCAGTCTTGCCTTGTGTGGGCTTGCCCTTTGGGGGCACGTAGGTGTTGTTGCTGGATTGGTGCTGTTTCTTTCTCTCCTCACCTATATTTTTTGGTCATATAGGCAAGACAGAAACAGCGGGAAGGATACGATACGGCATGTTGAAAAAGATGTTGGGGGTAAAATAAAGTTTGGGTCGCCAAGGGCTTTTCTTTACAGTTTGGTTGGGTTGGTTTTGCTGATTGGTGGGGCTCATGTTTTTGTTGAAGGCGCAATTGCCCTTGCTCGGGATTTTAATATTTCAGAAGCGGTTATCGGATTGACAATCGTTGCGGTTGGAACGTCTCTTCCTGAAATGGTGACGGCCCTTGTCGCTGCGTATCGCGGTCACAATGATGTAATTCTGGGGAACATTCTTGGGAGCAACATCTTCAATATCTTCGGCATTCTTGGCCTAACGGCAGTGATTTCTCCGGTCACAATTGTTCCACAGATTGCGGTTTTGGACGTTTGGATCATGCTGGCCGCAGCCATCCTTTTTTCTATTTACTTACTGCGGGGCTGGGCGATCAACCGACTAAGCGGCTTTGCCATGATTGGCTCTTATGTTGCCTATACCGCATGGCTTTATTCTGCTGGATAAAAAACAAAGAGAGGTGTCTCCATGAAGCGCATCATTCTGTTTCTTGCTACCAACCTTGCCATCATGCTCGTTTTGGGCACGGTCACGAGTCTTCTGGGGGTCAATCAGTACCTGACGGCAAACGGTCTTGACTTGATGTCACTCTTGGTTTTTGCGGGTATTATGGGGTTTGGCGGCGCATTTATTTCCCTATGGATGTCCAAGACTATCGCCAAATGGTCAACGGGCGCGAAGGTCATTGAGCGTCCGCAAACGGCGGAGGAGCAATGGCTTGTCGATACCGTCGCTAGGCTTTCCCGTACAGCCAATCTCCCCATGCCGGAAGTGGCAATGTATGAGGGCGAAGCCAACGCTTTTGCGACGGGCGCGAGCAAAGCCAGCTCGCTTGTCGCCGTGTCGACAGGCTTGATGCAATCCATGACCCGCGAAGAAGTCGAGGCGGTGCTCGCGCACGAAGTCGCGCATATCCAAAACGGCGACATGGTGACGCTGACCCTGATCCAAGGCGTCGTGAACACGTTCGTTTTTTTCCTTGCCCGCGTTGTGGGACACTTTATCGATCAGGCCACGCGCAAGCATGACGATGAAAGCGGACAACAAAGCGGCGGTGGCTTTGGTTATATGGCCACCGTTTTCGTTTGTGAATTGGTGTTTGGCATTCTGGCCAGTGCGATTGTTATGTATTTCTCACGCCAGCGCGAGTTTCGGGCCGACAGTGGCGCGGCCAAGCTTCTTGGCTCACCTGCGCCAATGGTTGCGGCCTTGGAGCGCCTTGGCTCGATCAGCGCTGGCGAGTTGCCGCAGAACATGGCGGCGTCAGGCATCGCCGGCGCTGGCAGGCTGTTGGGCTTGTTTTCTTCTCATCCCCCGATTGAAGAACGAATTGCGGCCCTTCAAGCTTCCTAAGGCTTAAAGGCAATGTGCGCGGTGTTCCTCACTTACATTTAAGCCTTGCGGTTTCTTGCTCGGCGCGCTTGCGAATGCTTGCTGGAGCTTTAGGGTATTTGAGCGCTAACGCCTTGAGTGCGCCGCAGGCATCGTCTTTTTTCTCCATGGCTGCAAGTGACATAGCGAGTTTCAGTAAAGCATCTGGCGCTTTGGTGCCTTTTGGGTTTTGTTGAAAGGCTTCGGCAAAGGCGACGGCCGAGTCGTTGAATTTGCCGCGCACATAGAAGGTTTCCGCATACCAATATTTTGCGTTGTCGATCAGTTTGTCGTTTGGATTTTTGTCGATAAAGCGTTTAAAGGCTCCGGATGCTCCATCATAATCCGCCTGACGCAAAAGGCCAAAGGCGTGATCGTACTGTTCTTGCGGTGTGAGGCCGAAATCAGGTGGTGTTTTAGGTAGGGGCGGCGCTTTGGGGGCTATCGCACCGCCCGTTACCTTGTTGCCTTGCACTTTGACTTGCCCGAGAGAACCGGAAACTTCCCCCACAGGTTGCTGTTGCGTCTCGTCAGGCTCTGTTTCTTCGGTGTGTGTTTGTGGCGTTGCGGTGGGCAAGGGAGCAGACGGCGGCGCAGCCACCATGGCCGGACGTCTTTCAAGGTCGGAAAGACGCTGATCATAATCGCCCTGCATTTTCGCAAGCGTTTCTTCAAGACGTCGCAGCATAAAATCGACTTGTTCAACTTTACCAGTCAGGGCGCGCATCTGGTCTTCAACGGCTGCGAGGCGCGTTTCCATATTGGCAATCGCATAGGTCGTGCCAGGAGATGGTTGGGCCATGGCAAATGGTGCGACAAGTAGGGCGCAAAGGAACGAACCAGCAAGAAGCGTTGAACGTAGGGTCATGGGAAAAACCTTATAGAGAAAAAACAAGGCAGAGAATCACCTCAGGTCGCCATTTTATCCCAACCGATGGTTTTGCCAACCGTTGGGGTGCTTATATTCTACTTCCAAACAAGGCCCTGCCAAGGCGCACCTCGGTTGAGCCTGCGGCAATAGCGGCCTCGAAATCGCTGCTCATCCCCATGCTGATGTGGGGAAGGGAGAGCCGTGCAGCTATGATTCTTAAGAGAAGGAAGTGGGGTGTGGGATCCTCTCCCGTGGGCGGGATGCCCATCACGCCCTTAATTGTTAGGCCATAATGCTTTGTACATAGAGAGAAAAAGGCCTCAGCCTCTGTGGGTAGAACGCCCCCTTTTTGGGTTTCGGCGCCCGTGTTGATTTGGATGTATAGCCGAGGAAGCCTTCCTTGTTTGTTGATTTCTTTGGATAATTCTGACGCGAGGGAGGGGCGGTCAAGGCTTTCAATCCCATCGAACAAGGTAACCGCTTGGGCAACCTTATTGGTTTGCAACCGCCCGATCATGTGAAGACGAATGTCTGGGTAACGGGCCCGGAGGGCTGGGTATTTTCTTGCTGCCTCCTGAACCTTGTTTTCTCCAAAAAACCGCTGTCCAGCCGCGAGGAGGCCCTGGATGGCTTCTGGGCTTTGGTTTTTTGAAACGGCCATAAGCATCACATCTTCAGGGCGGCGACCGGCCTTTTGAGCGGCAGCGGCGATGCGGTTTGTAATCTCGTTAAGTGGGGTTTGTGCGGCGATCATGTTCTTTCTGCTTAAACGGGTTCCAGAGCATTTGACAAGCCCTCGTTTCGAACGCAAATTAGCGCCTGTTTTTCACCTTTAGCGATTAGGTTGCGATATGGCATATGTTCAGGGGCAGACAGGCGAATGGGAAATGGTCATTGGGCTTGAGGTCCATGCTCAAGTGACCTCGAACGCCAAGCTCTTTTCCGGCGCGTCGACCGCGTTCGGTGGTGCGCCCAATGCGCAAGTCAGCTTCGTCGACGCAGGGTTTCCCGGCATGCTTCCGGTGATTAATAAGGTCTGCGTTGAGCAGGCCGTGCGCACGGGTCTTGGCCTGAAAGCACAGATCAACCTTGTTTCGGTTTTTGATCGCAAGAATTATTTTTATGCTGATCTTCCAAATGGCTATCAGATCAGCCAGTTCACCCAGCCTATCGTTGGCAAGGGCGAGATTTTACTCGACATGGATGGCGGCGAGACCCGCATGGTCGGGATCACGCGCCTGCACCTTGAACAGGACGCGGGCAAAAGCATGCACGATCAGAGCCCAACGGAAACCTACGTCGATTTGAACCGCGCGGGCGTAGCCCTTATGGAAATTGTGTCCGAGCCCGATATGCGCAGTGGGGAAGAGGCTGCCGCCTATTTGAAAAAGTTGCGCACGATCATGCGGTATCTGGGCACCTGTGACGGCAATATGGAAGAAGGTTCCATGCGCTGCGACGTGAACCTTTCTATGCGGCGCAAGGGCGAGACAGCCTATGGCACGCGTTGTGAGATCAAGAACGTCAACTCCATACGCTTTGTGATGCAAGCGATCGAATACGAAGCTGCCCGCCAGGTTGAGATTTTGGAAGGTGGCGGTGCGATCAAGCAGGAAACCCGCCTGTGGGACACAGGTAAGGGCATTACGCGTTCCATGCGTTCGAAGGAAGAGGCGCATGATTATCGCTATTTCCCCGATCCCGATTTGCTCCCGCTCAAACTTGAAGCTTCGTGGGTTGACGAGATCAAAAAAACTCTACCCGAGCTTCCGGACGAAAAGAAGGCGCGGTTTATCACGGAATATGGGATTACGCCCTATGACGCAGCCGTGCTCGTGGCCGAAAAAGCAAACGCCGATTTCTTTGAGGAAGTAGCCAAGGGCCGTGACGGCAAATTGGCCGCCAACTGGGTGACGAGCGAGCTGTTTGGGCGCTTGAACAAAATGGGCAAGGCCATTGCCGAAAGCCCGGTGAGTGCGGCGGCGCTTGGCGGCCTTATCGAGCTGATCAGTGACAACACCATTTCGGGCCGCATTGCTAAAGATGTGTTCGAAATGATGATCGAAACTGGCAAACCAGCCGCACAAATTGTCGAAGAAAAGGGTTTGCGTCAGGTTACAGACACAGGTGCGATCGAGGCCGAAATTGCTAAGATCCTTGCCGCCAACGCTGACAAGGTTGCTGAGTTCAAAGCAGGCAAGGACAAACTGTTTGGCTTCTTCGTGGGACAAGTCATGAAGGCGACAGGCGGCAAACTTAATCCCGCTATGCTCAACGATCTTCTGAAGAAGAAGTTGGCGGAATAGGCTGCTCTGCGCCGAAACCGACGACGCGTTCGACCACGTAAAGGGGCCGCCGTTTGCTTTCCATAAACAGGCGTCCCAGATACTCGCCAAAAACGCCCAGACACAAGAGCTGTACGCTCCCAAGGATGAGGACTACAACCATAAGGCTGGTCCATCCGTCCACTACGTCGCCGCTAATCCAAGAGGCGAAGACGTAGAGCAACAGGAGGAGTCCGATAATACCAAACGTACCGCCCAGATAAGTGGCCAATCGAAGGGGGGCTGTTGAAAACCCAGTAAATGCATCCAATGCAAAATGGATCATCTTTCGAAAAGGATAATGGCTTTCCCCGGTTTTGCGAGGGTGTCGGTCATAGATAAGCGGGACCTGTTTAAAACCAACCCAACTTGACATGCCGCGCACATAACGGTCACGCTCTGGCATCTGGTTAAGCACGTCAACCACGCGCCGCGTCATCAACCGAAAATCGCCAGCATCAACGGGGGCTGGGGCATTCGTCAGTTTTTCAAGCATGCGATAAAATAAATGAGCAGTGCTTCGCTTGAACCACGACTCCCCCGCACGTCCACGCCTTTGTCCGTAAACAACGTCTGCACCCGTTTCTTCCATGCGCGCCATCATGGCGCCAATAAGCTCCGGGGGGTCTTGCAGATCGGCATCAAGGACAAAAATGCTTTGGCCACGGCTGTGAGCAAGGCCAGCGGATAAAGCAATTTGATGTCCATAATTGCGCGCAAGATTGATCGCGACAATCCGATCATTGCTTTGCGCTTCTTCACACATTCGGTCCCAGGTGTTGTCGGTTGATCCATCATTGACCAAAATAAGCTCATAGAGGCCGCCACCAACCTCTGCACAGGAATCTTTAATCCGTGAACACAGAGCCTTAAGTCCCTCAGCTTCGTTAAAGCAGGGTATGACGATGGAAAGAGCAAGGGATTCATGTGGCATGGGGCTCTCCTGCGTGCTTAAGCAAATCGGCGTAAACAGCCGCGATAGGTTTCCAATCCCATGATCTAAGCGCAAAATCCGCAATGTCTTCAAGCGGCGCGACCAGGGGAAGCGGCCTTGAAAAGGCTGTAAGGCGTTCATACCATACCGCCGCCGTGCGTTCTGAGTTCTCTGGCCATACGTCTGCGACGTGGAGGAAGGGTTGTGCAGCTAGATTTCCTTGGGCTGTGGAAGGGCCGCATAAAACGGGAAGGCCACAAGCCATTGCTTCCTGAATAACCAAAGGAAAACCCTCGCCATAACTTGGAATTAAAAGAAGATCCGCTGCTTTGTATAAGTCGGCAAGTGATTCTCCCTTGCGACCGCGAAAAACATGGACATTAGGCATCAGCCATTGCCCCGGATCAATGGGCCCATCTCCGGCAAGCCAAAATCGCCACTCAGGCAACAGAGCAGCAAGACGTCTGAGGACATCCAAGCCCTTGCGCTCAACAAACCGACCCACAAAAAGCATAACAGGTTGGTCGTTTTTTAGGGCGAACTGTTGCCGAAGAAAACGTCGATTTTCTGGGATTGGTACATGGAAGAGCCGAACATCAACGCCATTTGGGATCACCCGAATGGGGCGGACGAAAGGAATGCGGCGATAATAATCCTCAGCAACGCGGTCGCTAATAAAGGTCACTTCATCGGCTTTTTGCATCATCTGTGCGGTAAACAAGCCATCGGCAAGGCGCATTAGTAAACGCAAGATCGGGTTACGATATGGAACCGGCGCGATATGTTGGGTGATAACGATGCGTTTCTTTTTAAGGCGCGCATAAAAAAAAGCAAGGATTTGTCCGAAATATAAGGAGTCATGAATCCAAAGAGTATCGGCGTCTCCAACGGCCTTGAAAAGGGTGCGGAGGCTTCCCAAGCTCCATAGGGGCCAAGGAACGCCGATGGTGTTTTCCAAAAGATTCCAGCTTCGCATAGGGAGTGTGGTTAACTCTAAATCGTTTGGGGCAGGATCACAATTGCTGGCCGCCCAAGAGAAACGCAGCCTTGAGTCCTGTCCCATTTCCCGAAGAAGCCGATGAATGACCAATTCAATCCCACCACCATGGGCCGAAAAAAAGTGAGAAACAACCAATATGCGTTTAAGGGAGCTTGTTTGGTTTTTATGAAGATTGTCAGTATTTGTCATAACGACGAAGCCTTTGAAAAGGCGTGGATAGCCTCGATTTGAAGGCGGAGGATGGCTTGGGCCGCCGAGGAGCCGATGGCGGTGTCTTCCTGCCCCGTGCGAATGGCGCGTGCGAAACGACGCATGATTTCGTCGTTGCCGTAATCAAGCCTTCCACGCATAAACGCGATGCCGTTTGGAATATGGCGGAGCATATGTTGGCCCATTGCAAGAAAACTGGTCGTTAATACATGTTTCGTGCCATGCGATTTATCGTTAGGAAGGAAGAGGTAAATATCACGAAAAATATCGACAAGCCCAAGCCCCTTCGTGCCGGAAACCATTAAGTGCCACTCACTTACCGGGCTGTCAAACTGGCAATCAACCGTCACGGGAAAACCACTGGTGCTTTCATAAAGCAAACGAATCAGTCGTGGTGTGTTTGAGCCAGCGTGTGGCGGTATGGCGCTGGCTTCTCTTAACGACAAATCGCAGCCCGCGACATCGCGCAACAGATAAAAAAAGTGAGGGCTTTCGTCGAAAAACAACCCAGCAGGTAGTGTTTCGTACCAGGTAGGTAGGCGCCGTTCCGGGTTGCCCAGCTGCGTTGCAGAAATCCGGCGGATTTGGCCGAGTTTCCCTTTTGCCAAGGCGCGCCGCAACAAACGCATGGCTCGACCAAATTGGAAATTGTGCACGACACAGAGTTGGCGATTGTGTTCTTTGGCGCAATGAACCATCTCTGCCGCTTGGGCGGATGTCATGGCAAAAGGCTTTTCTGTAAGGACATGCTTTCCGGCGCGCAGACCCTCAAGCGTGAGTTCGTGGTGTGTTGTCGGTGGCGTGGCGAGCGTGATGGCATCGACTTCGCCAATCCATGGAACGTCGGCAAGGCTTTCTGCTTGTGCGAAAAAAGGAAGACCGATTTTTCGAGCCATGCGCTTTGCGCGGTCTGGATGCCGATCGACAAGGCCAACTAATTTAAAGTCACGTGAACGCCGCAGGGAAGGGATATGACGGTGGGCTCCCACCCATCCAAGTCCGATGACAGCAATGCGTGGGCGCGACATCATCCGATGGCCGCCGGGTTGATTTTTGCCTCGGCCCCTATCGCAATGGCAACAGAGTCCCTGTCTAATTCGCCCTTTTGTCCTTTCATAATGGCGTGGGCGCAGGCTTGATCGAGGCAGATGATGGATTTATCGGGGTTGTTTCGGTTTCTAATAAAGCGGTTGGTCATGCTAACGATAAAATCAAGGATTTCATCAGAGATTTTCAGCTCATAATGCTTCTCAAAACTTGGGCGCATTTTCTGGATAATGCTAACGGTCAGGGCGTGATCAGGTACTTCCAAGATAACTTTCTGAAAACGTCTGTCAATGGCGGGTTCTTGCCGGACATAGTCGTCATATTCTTCAACCGTGGTTGCGCCGATGACATACAAGTCTCCGGCAGTCAAATATGGTTTGAGAAGGTCAGCAATACCGCTGTAGCTCGATGACTTGAATGAGATCATAAGTTGATGGATTTCGTCGATGCAAAAGATGATGGGTGGATTTTCCTTAGTTGCATTGCGCTCGGCCACGCCTTTAACGATGGGGATAAGGCGCCCTTCGAGATCGGCGCGCGAGGAGGAACCTGCCCCAATCATTGACATTTCAAGTTCGATGAGACGCGCGTTTTGTAAAATCTTTGGCACTTTGTTTTGATTGATAAGTTGGGCAAGTCCGACGAAAAGGGCTGTTTTTCCGACACCTGCAGGACCAAGAAGAATGGCGTTCTTCCGAAGGCGCTGAAGGAGAATAAGGGTCAAGATCTCAAGTTCGCGGTCGCGCCCGGAGATTATATCAAACCGACCTGCTCGGTCTTGAGCCGTGAAGTCGCGGGTATAGCGCGCAAGTAAGGACTCAAGTTCGGAGTCACTGATCACAAACGAAGAGGACGGCATGAGCGGCCTAGAAGGTTAAGGGTGAATCAAGATCAAAAAAGAAGCCCACCGATATTGTCACGGGAGGAGGGGCCAGCCAAGAGCCTAATCGTGCTCAGGCCGCTCGGCCCAGGCGCGAGGCCATGCCGCTGATCCGGCTTTGCAAATGCTCAACCGCCGCGACCATGAGGTCTTCCTGAGCGATTTGTGAGTCCTTGGCCTTCCTTCTGGTTTCCAGAAGCTCGTCAGCCAACAAGAGGCAAGTTAACATAAACATGCGCGTTTCGCTAACACACGCGCCTTTCTCGGCAACTTCCTTGAGTTTTTCATCGACGAGCTTGACAAGACTGGCAAGCTTTTTTTCATCACCGGGATCGCAAGCGACGGTGTAATCGCGTCCATGCAGTTGAATATCAACTTTAACGGCTGGGGTTTGTGTTGTGGCTTTGCTCATGCCGTTCCTCGTCTTTGCAGAATTTTTTCGACATGTTCGATCGTTTGGTCAAGCCGCAAGGCGACCTTTTGAGCGACCGCGAGGGTCTGAGCCTCCCGCGCCTTGCTTTGTTTCAGGATATCATTGATTTTTCTTTGGGACTCGGTGCGTGTCGAATCGTCAAGGCCTATCCGGTCTTCAAGCGTCGAAATCGCTTCGTCGAGGTTTTCCAAGGCGGCTTTGAGGCGTTTCATTCCATTCCTTTCGAATCGTCTCGATTCCGTTTTAATACTCGGAGCCTAAGGCACATGTCTAAGCGCGTCAATCCGTAGAAAAAGGCTGTTCCGTCATTGGGTAGATAGACGCAGTGCCGCTTGATAAACATCGCTTTTTTTAAGATTTAAGACGGTCGCCACGGTGGCTGCGGCGTCACGAACGCTCATCGTTTTAAGGGCTTGTCTCAGGTGTTTTTCTATCATTTCAGGGCTTGCTGCGCCCCCGGTTGTTTCGGTGGGACCGAGCAAGAGGACGAGTTCCCCTTTGGCTGGGCCATTGGCTTCGGCCTCCTGCGTTAGCTCTCCCAGGGCGGCGGTTCTAACCTCTTCAAATAGCTTGGTAAGTTCTCTTGCGATGGCGACAGGGCGTTCTGGGCCACACAGAGCCATAAGGTCGCGGAGTGTTGCGGCCAGACGTGGGCCTGATTCGTAGAATATAACGGTCTCTGGTCTTGAGGTTGCGAGGCGAAGAAGTTCCTTGCGAGCCGCCCCTTTGGGAGGCAAGAACCCGGCAAAGAAAAAGCGATCGGTGGGAAGCCCCGCGCTAGACAAGGCGGTAATAGCCGCGCAGGCACCGGGGAGGGCAAAGACGGAGAGCCCTGCCACCCGACATGCGCGGACAAGGCGAAAGCCCGGATCGGAGATCAGGGGCGTGCCCGCATCGCTGACTAAAGCGAGAGCCTGCCCATCGGCAAGACGTTTTGTGACTTCCGCCTCGCGCGCAGCTTCGTTGTGATCGTGACAGGATATGAGGGTCTTGTGGAGCCCATAACCGCGTAAAAGTTGGGCCGTTACGCGGGTGTCTTCGCATAAAATGGCGTCGACGTGAGCCAATGTCCATAAAGCGCGCAGCGTGATGTCGCCCCTGTTGCCAATGGGCGTTGCAACAATATACAAAGCGGGATCAAGCGGTTTACTTGCCGCCGTTTCTTCGTTACCCTGCCATAATCGTTGACTCCAAAGGGCGAAATCCGGCCATGATCTTTTCTTTTCGTCGCGCGCGCTGCGCTCTGTCTTGTTCCGTGATGCCATCGGTGCTGCTCGGCCTGTTGTTGCTTGCGGGATGTTCCGCGCTTCCTACCTTACAGGAGGAAACGCGGCCAAGCCAACCTTCATCCCTGATCGTCAGTAACGAAGCCCCACCTCCTGGCCGACGTAATGTGCCTTTGACCACCACGGCACAGGTTCCGCCGCCGCACCAGCCCTATTTCTACAGCAGTTCGGGTCAACTGCCTTCTTCGCAGGGTGAATCACCAGCGCCAGCGCCGCAAGCTGCCCCTTTGTCGGCCAAGGTAGCGTTGCTTGTGCCGCTTTCGGGTCCCAGTGCCGCGCTTGGTCAAGCGATGGCGAATGCAGCGCAGTTGGCGGTCTTTGATATGGGCGAAAGCCGGGTTGAGCTTATGCCCCGTGATACTAAAGGAACCAAAGCAGGGGCAGAAAAGGCGGCGCGTGATGCGCTGGCGGCTGGGGCGAATATGCTGATCGGACCTCTTTTTGCGGCAGATGTTGCGGCGGTTAAGCCCATTGCGGCATCGGCACGGGTGCCGATGCTTGCCTTGTCGACCGATATGGCGCTTGGCGCGCCGGGGGCCTACATCATGGGCTTTGCCCCCACGGCGCAGGTTGAGCGCGTGGTTGATTATGCGCTGAAGGCAGGCGTGCGCCGCTTCGCCGCGATTGTGCCCTCTGGCCCCTATGGCCAGCTGGCCGCCAAAGCGTTTCGTGCGAGCGTTGAGCGTGGCGGCGGACTTATTGTTGCCATCGAGGTTGGTGATAAAATAGAGGCCATTGTTGTGGCCAAAGGCCAATTTGATGCGCTCTTCCTCCCACAGGCAGGGGAAAGTCTTGACAGGTTGGGCGTTCGTTTAACAGAAGCTGGCGTCCTTACGCCGGGCGTGCGGTTGCTCGGAACCGGCCTGTGGGACGAGGGTGAAATTGGCAGCCAGCATCCGTTCCTAGTCGGTGGTTGGTTTGCCGCACCAGAAGCCACGCTGCGCGAGCGTTTTGTGAAAGGATATCAGGAAGCCTATGCTTCTGCGCCGCCTCGCCTGGCAACACTGGCTTATGATGCGACCGCGATGGCCGTGGTCCTTGCCCGTCGGGGCATGGGCTATGATGCCGAGAGCCTCACGTTGCCGACCGGCTTTGCCGGAGTTGACGGGCTGTTCCGCCTTACACCCATGGGGCCGATTGAGCGCGGCCTTGCGGTCAATGAAGTCGGCACAGGCGGCAATCGCGTGATTGACCCCTCGCCAGATCGTTTTGGACGATAAAAGCGGCCAAGATGACCGCGAAGCGGCGCAAAAAATATAGGGAGTGGGTTCGGTTACACTTTGGGAAGAAATGGTAGGCGATGGGGGCTCGAACCCCCGCGACCGCGAAGCGGCGCAAAAAATACGGGAGTGGGTTCGGTTGCGCTTTGGGAAGAAATGGTGGGCGATGGGGGGCTCGAACCCCCGCGACCGCGAAGCGGCGCAAAAAATATTGGGAGTGGGTTCGGTTACACTTTGGGAAGAAATGGTGGGCGATGGGGGGCTCGAACCCCCGCGACCGCGAAGCGGCGCAAAAAATATTGGGAGTGGGTTCGGTTACACTTTGGGAAGAAATGGTGGGCGATGGGGGGCTCGAACCCACGACCCGCTGATTAAGAGTCAGCTGCTCTACCAACTGAGCTAA
>CAYZXV010000017.1:0-13133 GCA_964482525.1 uncultured Rhodospirillaceae bacterium
GTTGGATTCCAGTTGACCGAGAAAGCCTCATGGATTCCTGCCCTTGGCATTGAGTATCATCGTGGCGTCGACGGGATCTCGGTGTGGTTTGTTTTGCTTGCTGCATTTCTTTCGCCGATTGCGATCCTCTCGGGCTTTGCGGTGAAGGAAAAAGTGCGTGGGTTTATGGCCGCGCTTCTTGTTTTGGAAACGATGATGATCGGGATGTTTTCCGCGCTGGATTTCTTCCTGTTCTATGTGTTTTTCGAGGGCGTTCTTATCCCCATGTTCCTGATTATCGGCCTGTGGGGCGGGTCAAAGCGCATCTACGCGGCCATGAAGTTCTTTTTGTATACGTTCTTGGGCTCTGTCGTGATGCTGGTTGCCATCATTGCGATGGTGCTGACGGCAGGGACAAGCGATATGACGGTGATGACAACCGGCAACCTGTTTCCGCGCGATATGGCGATTTGGCTTTTTGTCGCGTTCTTCGCCTCGTTCGCGGTCAAAACGCCCATGTGGCCGTTTCATACCTGGTTGCCCTTTGCCCATGTGGAGGCACCGACGGCAGGCTCTGTAATCCTCGCCGGTGTGCTCCTCAAAATGGGTGGATACGGCTTTATCCGGGTGTGTTTACAGATGCTGCCCGAAGCCAGCGCCTTTTTCGCGCCGATGATGATGGCGCTAAGCTTGATTGCGATCATCTACACCTCGCTTGTCGCGCTGGCGCAGACGGATATGAAGAAACTTATCGCCTATTCGTCGGTCGCGCATATGGGCTATGTCACGCTTGGCCTGTTTTCTGGCACGGTGCAGGGGGTCGAGGGGGCGATGTTCGTCATGCTCTCTCACGGCCTTGTCTCGGCAGGGTTGTTCTTGATGGTCGGCGTCGTGTATGAACGTGCCCACACGCGTGAGATCGCGAAGTTCGGCGGCCTTGCCAGTGTGATGCCACGGTATGCCAGCGTCGCGATGGTTCTAACGTTGGCCGCCGTGGGCCTCCCCGGCACATCTGGGTTTGTGGGTGAGCTTCTCAGCCTGCAAGGCGCATGGCTTTATGATCACCGGGTGGCGGCTCTTGCCGCGCTTGGCCTTATCCTTGGGGCGGTGTATATGCTGTGGCTTTATGGGCGGGTGTTCTTTGGTCCTGCCGAAAAGACGGATGTAAAGGCGATGCGCGATCTGACCCGCCGCGAGGTCGCGATGTTCGCGCCGCTCCTTCTGTTTGTTTTGTGGATGGGCCTGTACCCATCAACAGTTCGGAGTGTTTTTGCGCCAGAGGTTAGCCGATTGAGCCTTGCGGCGTGGAGTCAGGATCAAGAAGGAGCCAAGCCATGAACGCTTTTTTGGCTTTTCCAGAGCTTGCGATAGCAGCGGGGGCGCTTGCCCTTCTGTTGGTGAGCGCGTGGGGCGGTGAGCGGGCTGCGCGCGCTGTTCACTGGGCCGCCGCTGCGCTTTTGCTTGGGGTTTCGGTCATACTTAGTGCGTTTGGGCAAAGCGGCGAGGCGTTTGGTGGCGTTTATATTGCCGATGGGTTCCGGACATTTGCAAAGATTATGGCTATGACGCTTGGCGTACTTGCGCTTATTGCGGCACCACCTGCCTTGGTGCGGAGCCAAAGCTTGAAACCCGAATATGCGGTGCTTGTGTTGCTTGCGAGCCTTGGCATGATGCTTATGCTTTCGGCGCGGGATTTCATTGTGCTTTATGTCGGGCTTGAGATGCAAAACCTTGCGCTGTATGTCCTCGCCGGCTTTCGCCGCGATGATCCGCGCAGCAGCGAGGCGGCGGTCAAGTATTTTGCGCTGGGTGCGCTGGCTTCCTGTGTGTTGTTGTTCGGTCTCTCGCTCATTTATGGAACGACGGGCGCGACAGGCTTTGTGGCGGTTGCGTCAGCCCTCGCACAGCAAGACGTCGGCGTTGGTATGGGGATCGGGCTGGCCTTCGTTCTGGCTGGGTTTGCGTTCAAGATCTCGGCTGCGCCGTTTCATATGTGGACACCCGACGTCTATGAAGGGGCGCCCACGCCCGTCGTTGCCTTTCTGGCCACGGCGCCAAAGATTGCCGCGCTTGGGGTTATGGCCCTGCTTGTGTTGGGCCCGTTTGCGTCAGCCATAGATATTTGGCAGCCGATTGTCATCGGCCTTGCCGTTCTATCGATGATGGTCGGCGCGTTTGGTGGCCTCAGGCAAGAGCCGATCAAACGCCTGATGGCTTTCAGTACGACGGTGAATGTCGGGACGATGCTTCTTGCGTTGGTTGCGGCTGGGCAAGGCGATGGTGAGATTCGGATTGAGGCCGTCAGCGGTTTGCTTCTTTACTTGGTTGTTTACACGATCGCGACGCTTCTTGTTTTTGGGGTGCTCCTTGCCCTGACGCGGCGTGAGAAGACCCTAAGTCGTGTCGGCGATTTTGCGGGGCTTGGAAAAACGCATCCTTTGCATGCCATGATGCTCGCGATTGCGCTGTTTTCACTCGCTGGTGTGCCGCCATTGGCGGGATTCTTTGGAAAATACGTCGTTCTTTTCCCGCTTGTGAAGTCCGGGTTCCCGGTATTGGCCTTGTTTGCGGTCTTGATGAGCGTGGTAGCCGCAGGTTACTATTTACGCCTCGTCAAAATCATGTATTTTGACTTGCCGGTTGATTCGCTTTGTTTTGCGAGTTCGAGTCGGTCCCTGTGGGGGGTGAGCGGCGTTGCGGCAGTTAGCGTCGCTACGTTCGTATTGCTTCCCGCGCCGTTGATTGATGCTGCGCGTAGCGCGGCCGAGCGTTTGGTTGTTCCATGATCCCTCCTTTGTTTCGCGTCCATACGAAAGCCCTAACAGAAAGCACCAATGACGATGCGAAACAGGCTGCGCTTGCAGGCGAGGCTGAGGGGTATGTTGTCCGCGCGTTGCGTCAGACGGCAGGGCGGGGACGCCATGGCCGCGTGTGGGAATCGCCCGAAGGCAATTTGTATATCAGTGTGCTTTTGCGGCCCCGCGCCACGCCGCAGCAAGTGTCGTTTTACAGTTTTGCGGCGTCGACGGCCGTGCTTGATGCGGTGCTGGCGGTCAAACCGGATGCGCAGGTTCAGCTTAAGTGGCCGAATGATGTGCTCATCGCCGGAAAAAAGATCAGTGGCGTGCTGCTGGAGGCCGCGCCAGTCCAAAACGGGATTGTTGATTGGCTTGTCGTCGGCGTGGGGATCAATATCGCAAGTCATCCGGCAGAGTCCATGTATCCGGTCACATCCCTTCGTTCAGAAGGGGTGAGTGCGACCGCAGAAGAAGTTCTTGAGCATTTTCTGACAAGCTTTGATCAGTGGCACATGACGTTACGCTATGATGGGTTCCGCCCCATCCGTCGCGCATGGCTTGCCGATGCCAAGCTGGGCGCCATGACGGTGAGGATTGGAGCCGAGGAGCTTTCCGGCACGTTCGGCGGCCTTGACGAGCGCGGGGGGCTTATCCTGCGACTTCCCGATGGCGGTCGGCGCGTGATCGAAGCCGGAGACGTTTTTTATAAAGAAGGAGAATAGGGCCATGCTCCTTGGTATTGACGCGGGGAACACGAATACCGTGTTTGCTCTTTTTGACGGTCCAACCCAAATCGGCCTGTGGCGCACGGCGACAAACATTCAACGTACGTCAGACGAATATGCGGTGTTTCTAAAAACATTGATGGCCCAGATTGGCGCCGAAGCCAGCGCGGTCGATGGCTGCATTATTGGCAGCGTTGTGCCGGATATGAACTTTAACCTCATTAAGCTCTGCCGCGAGCATTTTGATTGCGAGCCCCTGATCGTGGGCGCGCCCGGGGTTGAGACGGGGATCACGGTCAAGATCGATCGGCCAGAGGAATTGGGGGCTGACCGACTGATGAACGCCGTGGCTGGCGTTTCGATGTACAAAGTGCCTTTGTTGATTATCGATTTTGGCACCGCCACGACGTTTGACGTGATCGATGCGCACGGGGTGTATCGCGGCGGTGCGATTGCGCCGGGGGTCAATTTGTCCATCCGCGCCTTGCATATGGCAGCGGCGAAATTGCCGTCCGTCGCGGTTGCCCGTCCGGCCAAGGTTATCGCCACAAATACCGTGACCGCCATTCAGTCCGGTGTGTTCTGGGGCTATGTGGGGATGATCGAAGGACTGATCGCCCGCACCAAGGAAGAGTTCGGCGAGCCCATGACGGTGGTTGCAACCGGGGGACTGTCCAAGTTGTTTTTGGATGCGCTGCCCTCGATTGATGAAATCAATACCGATTTGACCTTGCGCGGCTTGTACCTTATCTATGAGCGAAATAAGGGGCGGGTTGGATAGATAAGTAAGGGAAAAGCCTCACAGATCAAGATCTAGAGGAGAGATCAAAAAACAAATGGGACCCCCGCCTTCGCGGGGGTGACGGGATAAGTGATAAACTAAACACCTTACCCGTCATGACCGTCCCCGCTTTCGCGAGGACAGGCTCCGGCGGGCATCCCATTTTCTTTTTAAAGATTTTTTCTTGCTTTCAAATTTTCAACACAACGACACCATAACTTAGGACTTAGAATGAAAATTAAGCACAAGAAAGATACCTTTAGCCCACCCGATGATGCGTTGTGGCTTGTGCCACTCGGCGGATCGGGCGAAATCGGTATGAACCTCAACCTGTATGGGACCAGCGGCAAGTGGCTGATGGTCGATTGCGGCATCATGTTTGGGGACGAGACGACACCCGGCATTGAGGTGATGACCCCCGACCCGACTTTTATTGCGGAACGCAGCGCGGACTTGCTGGGTATTGCGATTACCCATGCACATGAAGATCATTTGGGCGCGATTGAATATCTGTGGCCCCAGCTTCGCTGTCCCATCTATGCCACGCCGTTTGCGGCCGGGCTTTTGCGCGCGAAGCTCTCCCGCGCAGGGCTTCAGGGGCAGGTGCGTATTCACGAGATTGCGCTTGGCGACTCGGTTGAGATTGGGCCGTTCTCGGTTGAGTTTGTGCGCGTGACCCATTCGGTCCCCGACAGCGCGATGCTCGCCATCAAGACTCAACATGGCACGGTTGTACATACGGGCGATTGGAAGCTGGACGCTGACCCTATCGTAGGCGACGTAACGGACGAGACTCGGTTGCGCCAAATTGGCAAAGATGGCGTACTCGCGGTCGTTGGTGACTCGACGGGTGCGATGGTCACAAACCCTGCGCCCTCCGAAATCGACGTGCAGGGCTATATGAAGGCCGCGTTCCGTCAGTACAAAGGCCGCATTGCCGTCACCTGCTTTTCCACCAACACGGCGCGGCTTAAATCCATTGCCATCGCCGCGCGCGAAGCGGGTCGTTATGTTTCGCTGGTCGGACGGTCGTTGTGGCGTAATGCGGAAATCGCAGGCGAGCTTGGCTATCTGCCGGAGTTTGACGAGTTCCTAAGCGAGCATGAAGCGATGCAGGCGCCGCGCGACAAAATCGTGATGGTCTGCACGGGCTGTCAGGGCGAAAAGAAAGCTGCGCTCTCGCGGATCGCGATGTACGATCATCCTGTCGTTGAGTTTGACCGTGGGGATGTGGTGCTGTTCTCCTCGCGCATGATCCCAGGCAACGAAAAAGCTATCGCACGGACGCAAAATCTGTTGCTTGCGCAAGGAGTCGAGGTTGTGACGACGCGCAGCACGATCGAAGGCCTTCCTATTCATGCGACAGGGCATGCAGGCCAGCCCGAAATGACGACGTTTTATGATTGGGTCAAGCCGCATCTAATTGTCGCAGTCCACGGCGAGTTGCTTCACCAAACCGCGCATGAGCGTCTGGCGCGGTCGCTTGGGTATAAGCATGTGATGCTGCCGAAAAATGGGCAGGTCTTGCGCCTTGGCCCCGGCCTGTATGAAGAGGTTGGCGAGGTGCCTGTCGGTCGCCTTGGCCTTGATGGCAAGAACCTGCGGCCTCTTGACCAAACCGTCACCAGCCACCGCCGCAAGATGGGCTTTAACGGCGCTGCCGTGGTGACCGTTGCGCTCGATCGGCGCGGCATGATTGCGGGCGAGCCTCAGGTCACGCTTCTTGGCGTCGATGACGAGGCGACGCTGATCGGCCTGCGTGAAGAGCTGACGGATATGATCCTTGACGAGCTGGAGCGCCTGCCGCGTGCGACGCTTTTGGACGACAGCGGGATCAAGCAGGCTTTGATCAAAATCGTCCGCCGCCAGCTTCACGAAACGCAGGGCAAAAAACCCGTGATCGAGGTGCATTTGATCAGGGTGTAAGGGGAGGGAACCATGGTCGATTATTGCGAGATGGCGAAGGGGCATCCCGTCCATGCGCCCTATCACGACACCGAATACGGCTTCCCCTCGCGCGACGAAAAGGTGCTGTTCGAGCGTATGGCGCTTGAAATCATGCAGGCGGGCTTGTCGTGGGAAATCGTTTTGAAAAAACGCATGGCCTTGCGTAAAGCTTTTCACGGGTTCGATGCGCGGAAGATCGCCCGATATGACGAGGCG
This sequence comes from uncultured Rhodospirillaceae bacterium, assembly GCA_964482525.1. Classification (GTDB taxonomy): domain Bacteria; phylum Pseudomonadota; class Alphaproteobacteria; order UBA9219; family UBA9219; genus UBA8914. The sequence goes on from CAYZXV010000017.1 coordinate 6,447, forward strand.
GAGATCGATCGCCTGCTTGCCGATGAGGGGATCATCCGCAACCGCCGCAAGATCGAGGCGATTATCGCCAACGCCCAGATCGTGCAGACGATTCGAAAGGACCATGGAGGGCTGGCCGACTGGATCGACTCGCACCACCCGCAACCCAAAGCCGTGTGGGTTAAGATCTTTCGCAAGACCTTCCGCTTTATGGGGCCAGAGGTCGTCGGTGAGTTCCTGATGTCCTTGGGCTATTTAGAGGGCGCGCATAAGCCCGCATGCCCCGTTTATAAGGAGATTCAGAAGGTGAAGAGGAGGGGTGGCAATTAGCCGTTAGCATTTAGAGAAGATGTAGGTAAAAGGCGGTCGTGGACGCAGAAAAATATATGGCTATCCCCTTCATTCTGAACGAAAATAACCTAACTGCCAAATGTGGAATGCTCACTGCTGACTGACAGCTTGCAACCCGGCCAGACCTCTGCTATCTCCCCTCTCGAGTTTAATGTGTTTTCGACCAACCGGAGACCCACGTGTCCAAGATTCAAAAGCCGAAAATCATCGCAGGAGCAGGGGCGCAACTCGCGCGGCGCTATGCGTTGGCTTTGCTGGAACTGGCCGAGGAAAAGAAGAGCGTCGATGCCGTGGCCGCCGATCTGCAAGCTTTGCAGGATGCGATTACTGGCGACAAGCTTTTTGAGATCTTCGCCAAGCATCCGCGCTTGCCGTCTGCGCAGGCGGTCAAGGTTCTCACTGCCGTGATGGACAAAGCGCAGTTTCATGCGCTGACCCGTTCTTTCCTTCTTCACGTGATCAAGGGACGCCGTTTGGCGCTTATGGCGCTGATCGTTGAGGTCTTCTTGCGCGATCTTGCGGAGCGGCGTGGCCATCATACGGCCTATGTTTCGGCGGCCAAGGCGCTGTCTGAAGCGCAAGAAAAACAACTGGCCAGCCAGCTTGGCACCTTGATGGGCGGCAGCGTTGACGTGGTTGTCGAGGAGAGCCCCGATCTTTTGGGTGGGCTTGTCGTCAAAATGGGTTCGCGTCTGATCGACGCGTCGGTAAAAGGAAAGCTGGAGCGGTTAGAGCGCCAGCTCAAAATGCAACAGGAGGCAGCGTAATATGGATATTCGCGCATCAGAAATCTCGTCCGTTCTTAAACAGCAAATCGCCTCGCTTGGCGTCAGCGCAGAAATCGCCGAAGTCGGCGAAGTGCTCCGCATCGGTGACGGCGTGGCGCTCGTTCATGGTTTGAACGATGTGCGTGCGGGCGAAATGGTGGAGTTCCAAAACGGCGTGAAGGGTATGGCGCTGAACCTCGAAACCGACTGCGTCGGCGTGGTTATTTTTGGCGACGACCGTTCGATCCGTGAAGGTGACACTGTCAAGCGCACCAACGCCATTGTGGAAGTCCCCGTTGGCGAAGGCCTTCTGGGCCGCGTGGTCGACGCGCTTGGCAACCCCATCGACGGCAAGGGTCCCTTGAAGAACGTGACCATGAAGCGCGTCGAGGTTAAAGCCCCCGGCATTATTCCCCGCCAGTCGGTCAACGAGCCGATGCAAACGGGCCTGAAGGCTATCGACTCGCTGGTTCCGATTGGCCGTGGTCAACGCGAGCTCATCATCGGTGACCGCCAGACTGGCAAGACTGCCGTGGCGATTGATGCCTTTATCAACCAAAAGAGCATCAACGCCGCCGATCCGGCGAAGAAGCTGCACTGCATCTATGTCGCCGTCGGTCAGAAGCGCTCCACCGTTGCGCAGATCGTCAAGACGCTGGAAGACGCTGGCGCGATGGAATACTCCATCGTCGTCGCCGCAACGGCTTCCGAGCCTGCGCCGCTTCAGTTCATTGCGCCCTACACCGGTTGCGCGATGGGCGAGTTCTTCCGCGACAATGGCAAGCATGCGCTGATCGTGTATGATGATTTGTCCAAGCAAGCCGTGGCCTATCGCCAGATGTCCTTGCTGCTCCGTCGTCCTCCTGGCCGTGAAGCCTACCCCGGCGACGTGTTCTATCTGCATTCCCGTTTGTTGGAGCGCGCGGCAAAGATGAATGACAAGCTGGGCGGCGGTTCGCTTACCGCGCTGCCGGTCATCGAAACGCAGGCGGGCGACGTGTCGGCCTATATTCCGACCAACGTGATTTCGATCACGGACGGCCAGATCTTCCTTGAAACCGCGCTGTTCTATAAGGGCGTCCGCCCCGCGATCAACGTCGGTCTGTCGGTCAGCCGCGTCGGTTCTGCTGCGCAGGTCAAGGCCATGAAGCAGGTTGCCGGTTCGATCAAACTCGACCTCGCGCAGTTCCGCGAAATGGAAGCTTTCTCGCAGTTCGCTTCGGACCTCGATGCGACGACAAAGAAGTTGCTCAGCCGTGGTCAGCGTTTGACCGAGCTTTTGAAGCAGCCGCAGTACGCGCCGCTTCCGGTTGAGGAGCAGGTCGCAACCATCTATGCCGGTGTGAAGGGCCATCTTGACAATGTGAAGGTGGAAGACATCTCGCGCTTTGAAAAGAGCTTGCTGATCGCGCTTCGTTCGCATGGTGCAGATATTCTCAGCTCTATTCGCAAGGACAAGCAGATCAAGCCCGAGATCGAAGAAAAGCTGAAGGCCTTTATCGAAGAGCAAGTGAAGGCATTCGTTTAAGCCTTTCCTTTTGGCAGAGACAAAAAACCCCGGCCCTTGTGGCCGGGGTTTTTGCGTTGGGTGGATTTAAACGCGTTGTTCCAACTGTATGGGCAAGGGATAGGATGTTCCATTCTTGCGCACAGGAAGTACAGGCTTATCGGTGCGTTTGATGGTTGGTGAGAGATTCCAGACGATACCTTTGCATATGGGGATGAGGATTGTTCGCGATTCATAGGGAACCATACCCAGGGTCTGGGCGTCCAGAAAACGGTGCAGGAAAGAATGAGGATCTGGTCGCATAAGGGCAAGCAACTCATTCCCGCCGCCAAGCGCGACCGGGACCATATGATGTACTTGCCATGCGTGCATCCTTTCTTGCTTCCACACATCACGTGCGACAAGGGCCTGTGCGCGCGCCATAAAATCACGCCTGATATCTTTGTATGCGTTGCGGACATGCGCAACGGTTTCCGGCGGGAGCAAAGAAACGGTATGGACGAAAAGTTGCCATGGTGGCGGGAAGGTCCAGAAGAGATAACGATTTTTTATGCCGTTCTTTCTGGCGAGGGAGGCTCTAGTCATCCCCCAGATATGCCCATCCGGCGCGATATATACGGTTGGCTGAGCTACCTTTGCTTTTGAATATAGGGCGTTCACGATTATTTCCTGAATTAGAGAGTATGCAGAACCATTGGAAACGTAAGACATGGTCACACGGGAAGGCAAATAAAAAATTAGAATTAGAATAAAAAGGCTGCAAAATCTTGTATTTTTTCCTTTTGAGTTCATATGGTTAAGATAGGGTCCTTTCTAAACATTATAAGAACGCCCGGAGTGGTACGAGCTAATTAGCGATTCAATAAGGAGGGGGCAGACTTGTTTATTTGCCTAAAAAATAGGCAGGTGGTATAGGGCTTGGTCATTAAAAAAATACCAGATTAAACACGATGAACCAAATCATGCTGACCCAACCTACGATAGCAGAACCATCCGGCCCCGCCTTGCCGCCGCCGCGCTTGGCCCCCGTGCGTATTGGGCGCGAGGTGATTGATGTGCCCGTGATCCTTGCCCCGATGGCGGGGGTAACGGACCGGCCTTTCCGTACACTTGTACGGCAGTTCGGGGCAGGATTGGTTGTATCCGAAATGATCGCCAGCCAAGCCATGATCCGCGAGGTGCGCAAGACCTTGCAGATGATTGAGCCAGCAGGCGAAGGCGATGTACTCACCGTTCAGTTGGCGGGTAGCGATCCGGTTGTGATGGCCGAGGCCGCGCGGCTGAATGCCGACAGAGGGGCGCGGATTTTGGATATCAATTTCGGCTGTCCCGCGAAGAAGATTGTGAGCGGCGAAGCCGGAAGCGCCCTGATGCGCGATGAAGGTAAAGCGGCGAAGATTTTAGAGGCGGTTGTGGGGGCCGTAAGTTTGCCTGTAACGCTCAAGATGCGCCTTGGTTGGGACATGCAGCACCTCAACGCCCCTCGCCTTGCTAAGATCGCGCAGGAATGTGGTATCCAAATGATTACTGTCCATGGCCGTACGCGCAGCCAGTTTTACAACGGCCATGCCGATTGGGCTGCCATTCGCTCGGTGAAGGAAAGCGTGACGATCCCAGTGATCGCAAATGGCGATATTCGCAGCGCGCAAGACGTTCACGAGGCGCTCCGCCTGTCCGGGGCCGATGGGGTGATGATTGGTCGCGCCAGCTATGGGCGGCCTTGGTTCTTGCGCCAGATGATGGACTATCTGGCCACCGGCATCGTTTCACCTTCGCCAAAAGGAGAGGAGCTGGGCCGGATAGTTCAGGCGCATTTCGAGACGATGCTGTCCTATTACGGCGCGTATTCTGGCCTTAGGATCGCGCGTAAACATCTGGGGTGGTATAGCAAAGGTATGCGTGGCGGGGCCGAGTTCCGCGCGGCGGTTAACCACAGCAGCGAGCCGGACACGGTCCGTGGCATGATTAAAGAGGCCTTTTGTCTCGATAAGATAGGAGAGTGCGATGCAGAGTGATGTGATGACCCCTGACCATACGCAATCATCGGCTGGGCTTTCGACCTCGGTTGAAAAGCGCCTGCGAGCCTATTTTGCCGCCCATGAGGGCGAACTGCCGTCCGCCGGGCTTTATGGCCGCGTGATTCAGGAAGTAGAAATCCCCCTGATTTCCATCGCGCTGGAAGAATGCGGCGGGAATCAACTGCGCGCGGCTGCACTTTTGGGCTTGAATAGGAACACGTTGCGCAAGAAAATGCGTGAGCTAGGATTGGTAGACGCTCGACCTTCGCGCCGAAACCCAAAAACAAGACGCCACAGGAGCCATACATGATGATCGAGGCCGGACGGTTGCCCTTGCGCTGGCTCCAGCGGTGGACGCTTAAGGAAAATGTCGCGATCTTTCTCGCGGTCGCGGCGCTTATCCTTGGGGGTCTGACCTATGCTGCGCTGACCCGCGCGCCGTTCTTTGGCAATGATCTGGCCGTGGTACGGGTTTTGCTTTTTCTTGATCTTGGCGTTCTGCTTATGCTTGGTACGTTGGTGGCCCAGCGTATCCGCGCCCTGTGGGTTCGTCGCCGCCGCAATCAAGCCGCCTCGCGTCTTCATGTCCGCGTGGTTTCGGTTTTCACGATGTTGGCCGCCGCCCCTGCGGTGCTGACGGCCATGTTCGCTGGTGTTTTCTTTTACTTCGGGGTCGAGGCCTGGTTTTCCGAGCGTGTGCGAACCGCGCTTGACGAGTCGCAGGCCGTGGCTCGGGCTTATCTTAAGGAGCACCAGCAGGTTTTACGCGCCGACGTCCTTGCGATGGCAAACGATTTGAACCGCCAAGCCGTTCGTTTGTCTGAGGATCCTGTGCGCCTTGCGCAGGCGGTCTCGGCGCAGGCCTATTTGCGCTCGCTGACCGAGGCAATTGTTTTTGATGGTTCTGGCGAGATTCTCGCGCGGTCGGGGCTTACTTTTGCTTTGTCGTTCGAGCCTGTCACCGACGAAATGCGTGAGCGCGCGCGGCAGGGCGATGTGGTCCTTGTCGTCAGTGATACGGAAGACCGCGTTCGCGCCCTCGTGCGACTTGATAATTTTGTGGACACGTACTTGTTTGTGGGGCGGCTTGTCGAACCCAAGGTCCTTAATCACATGGAAATGACCGAACGTGCGGTCAAGGAGTATCATGATTTAAAGGCCCATAGTTCAGGCATACGTATGATGATCACGGTCATTTTTGCTGTGGTTGCGTTGTTGCTCTTGCTGACGGCCGTCTGGTTTGGGCTTAGTTTTGCCTCTTCGCTTGTCAGGCCGATCAGCGCGTTGATCAGTGCGACAGAACGCGTGCGCGGCGGTGATTTGACAGCACGGGTTGAAGAGGGCGAGCGCGCAAACAGCGAGGATGAACTGGAACAACTTGGCCGTGCCTTTAACCGGATGACCCATCAGATTCAAACGCAGCGGGCTGAACTCATCGAAGCAAACAATCAAATGGATCTTCGTCGTCGGTTTACTGAGGCTGTGCTTGAGGGGGTATCGGCGGGGGTTATTGGCCTTGATCCGCAGTTATGCATTACGATGATCAATGGTCGGGCGGCTGCTTTCTTTCAGATTACGAATACCGAAGCCCTCACGGGGCATCCGCTACGTGTTCTTGCGCCGGAAATTGATGAATGTATTCGCAACATGCCGCTTCATGCGCGCCTCGAAGACGGGCAGGTTGAAATACGACGCACGGGCAAGCCGCCGCGCACCCTTCTTGTTCGTTTGTCCTCAGAGTTTCAGGGTGATGAAGTCGGCGGGTATGTCGTGACCTTTGACGATGTCTCCGAGCTCGTCACCGCCCAGCGCAAAGCCGCGTGGGCCGATGTGGCGCGCCGTATCGCCCACGAGATTAAAAACCCCCTGACCCCAATTCAGCTTTCGGCCGAACGCTTGCGTCGGAAATATATGAAGGAAGTCACAAGCGATCCTGAAGTGTTTCAAACCTGTACAGACACCATCATTCGACATGTTGAGGATATTGGGCGTATGGTTGACGAATTCTCGGCCTTTGCCCGTATGCCCGTTCCGGTTATCAAGCCGCAGGATATGCGCGATTTGT